>CANNNV010000093.1 GCA_947506155.1 Methylococcaceae bacterium | reverse complement strand
GACACCTGCAACAATGCCTAAGTGATCTAAACGCTCTATTGCGTAAGTGGGAACGATATTTTCTGTGGACATTTTTTTATATCTGAAGTGTTGAGTCTAGGTATAGTTTAAATCAATTTTTCGCCGGACTGTAGCCACTCAATATAAGTGTGCAAGTGTAAAAACCAGTCTTTATTTTTCAAAATGATCTTTACACTCGCTTAACTGAGTTTGAAATAATTTTGCACGTCTAGCCACTTTATCGGCAATCTGCACTAGGCCGGCTTTTTGTAAATAGCTTTTGCGCTGATAGCCCCGATGTCCCTCATGGTAGGCTAAATATAAATTTTTAGCATCCAGCTTTGATATTCCCACTTGGGTGTAACTGACGTTACAATACCAGCCGATAAAATCGGTAGCATCGGCAAAGTCGTCGCGATCCGCTCCCCCGCATCCAGTCTTATCTTGATAGCTTTCCCAGGTTTCATCTTTAGCCTGTGCATAGCCATAAGCACTACTGGCTCGAGACAGCGGTATAAATCCCAGCAGCCATGTGCGTGGTGGTTGTGCATCGGCTACAAAATGCGATTCCTGGTGCATGATCGCCATTTGAATAGGAATGGGTATGCCCCATTTTTCAAATGAGTTTTTAGCATCATCAAACCAACCTTTTTTTTCTTTGAACGTTGAACAAATATTGTCACTGTTCTTGGGAGGGAGTGCCGTACAAGCAACTAACGATGGCAACAAGAAAGATAGTAATAAATTTTTCATTAATTATGTAGAGTGAAATTTAAGTTAATAAAAATGATCCAGTTCGAGAAACCCAGAGCAGAAAAATAATTACAGCAGCACAGGAAAAAATGTAATTCCGTAACTATAATGACAGCTTGAAAGGTTTGTACACTATTTGAACGACAAAATAAATGAATAACCAGTGAGGAAAATTAGATGTGTGTGGATTTTAATCGGTCTTATCGAAAAAAATTAACGACTCATGGACTGATTTATATAGGTGGAGAAGAGCTGGAAATCACCATTAAAGATATTTCATTAAGCGGTGTGTTGGCGCACTTAAAATGTGAAGATATAAGTAGAGATGCCCGCGATATTTTTAATATGATGTCAGCATCAACAATGATAGATTTATATCTTCCAGAAATGCGCTTAGCCGGTGATGCTGAGGTGGTCAGAGTAGATATGCTTGATGGTAATATATTGCTCGCAATGGAGTTTAAAAACATTTCTTATGATGTTGATAATCAATTGTACAAGAGAAAATCATATAGAAAAACCATGGTGGTTCCAGGAAGAATACTGTTAAACGGTGAGTATTACACGTTTATGACGGTGAATGTGTCTGTAGATGGGTTAATGATTAATATTGCTGAATCAATAGCCGTCGAACCCGGAGAAATAACGTTGCTTGAGTTTGATGAGCTCAATTTGGAGGGGGAGATAAAAGTGATATGGGTTGAGCGGATAGCGGATGCTGGAACCTTGCTCGGCTTGCAATATAGGTATATGGAGAAAAATATTCAGGGTATACCGCGATTCTATCGCACATAACTCCCCTAACTGTAAAGATTAACGTCAGGTTTCCCGCTAAATATTCAAGGATTTAAGATATTTTTCCTTGTCCCTGCCTAACCAGTAATGAGTCGCCAGCAGCTGGGCTTGTTCCTGCGTGTCCGCCTTACCTAATAACTTGAGTGCAATAGCCGCTGTACCTATGACAGACGCTATTGCAAATTCGTCTTCAGCTTTTCCTTGCCAGATTACTGCCAGTTGTTGCGGATCGAGAATGTCGGGTTTGACGTGACGGCGTGCAAATAAAGCCGGCCAGTTTTCGTCGGATAATTCACCGTTATGTACGCTTTGCACCAGGCATTCCATATCCGGATTGCGCTCGGTCTCGCCGCCTTCGCCTTTTAGCACCGCCATGTGCGGCTGGTTTAAAAGTGCGGCGGCTTGTTGATGCACCGGACGGTAACCGGGATGGAAGATGCCTTGAATACTGTATTTGGCATTAAACGGATTTAACAGTCGCACCAGCGTATGTACCGGCGAACGCAAACCTAAAATCGGGCGCAATCCTATGATGTCATGCAGCTTGGGACAAAAATGCGCCAAAGATAAATAACTGAAATTTTGCTGGTCTAATTGTTGTTTGGCCTCGTTAATCGAGCTTGCAGGACGCATGCCCAAAAACTCCAACATGTTTTCGGTGTACAGTCTGCCGGCTGAATGACCGTGATCGCCGTGCATAAATACAGTGATGCCATTTTCAGCCAGCAGCAGCGCAGACAATAAAAACCACGGTAAATGCCGACGTTTTCCTGCATAAGATGACCAGTCCAGATCGACTTTAGTATCGGCAAGATCAAACGATGCCTTGGCCGCGAGAGTAAAACCGGCCAATTCTTCAGGGGTTTCTTCCTTAACGCGCATCAGCATCAAGAAGGCGCCCAGCTGTATCGGCAGCACCTGATCAGTCAGGATCATGTCCATTGCGCGAAAAGCTTCATCCTGAGTTAGCGGTCTTGATCCTTTTTTACCCTTGCCCAGAATGCGGACGATGTCTGCGAACGGATGTTCAGCGGTGGGCGTTTGTTCGTGATGAGTAAAAGTCATAAAGTAAATTTAAAGTAATGATCGACTAACAAAGCGATAAACACCACGGTCAGATACATCAGCGAATAAAAGAAAGTTTGCATCGCAGTTTTGTCATCTTTTCTGCGCATCATCAAAATAGCGAAATAAATAAAGCCTAGTCCTAGCGGTACCACGGAAAATAAATAAATCAGTCCGCTCATGCCGGTTAAATAAGGCAGCAGCGTAACAATCAGCAGTAGAAAAGTGTACAGCAAAATCTGCAAGCGAGTAAATTCTACGCCGTGGGTGACCGGCAGCATCGGAATACCGACTTTAGCGAATTCCTTACGCTTGGCGATAGACAGTGGCCAAAAATGCGGCGGAGTCCAAACGAAAATAATCAAAAACAGCAGTAGCGAGTAAGCATGCACCTCCCCTGTCATTGCGCACCAGCCCAGCAGCGGCGGAGTGGCTCCGAAAGCGCCGGCAATAACGATGTTTTGTGGGGTCATCCGTTTAAGGTAAACGGTATAAATGATCGCGTAGCCCAGTCCCGACAAAAACGTCAGTAATGCAGTCAAGGGGTTGACCAGAAAAATAAGCAAAACCATTGAAATAGTCGCCAGTAGCAAGGCAAAGCTTAAAACATTAGTTGAACTTAATTCACCTTTAGGTAAGGGGCGATTTTTATTGCGCTCCATCAGCGCATCAGCATCGCGATCAATATAATGATTAATCGCGGCAGCAGAGGCTGCGGCCAACGCAATCCCCAGGCTGCTGTAAATAAACAAACCCATGGGAGGCAGGCCAGGTACAGCTAATAACATCCCCGCAACAGCCGTGAACACAATCAGCGCGACCACGTTGGGTTTGCATAGTTCAAGGTAACTTTTCCAGGAGGGCCTAGGTAATTCGGTGGTCATTAGTTGGAGTTCCAGTTTTTAGTTCCCATCAGAACCGTTGTTGGCTCTCTATTTAGAGCGGCTTTAGCGGAGGGAATGATGATCAGTAGATATAGAATACAATGAACCAGTGATTATTGAAATAGTTCGGGCTGCCAGAATTTGTTGCAAACAATACTATACTTCGTCATCAGTCTTAAGGCTGTCAAGTAAAACAAGACTATCGGTAGCCCTGTCACTATGTGATAATTGGCGCTATTTTTTCCAACTGACGTGGCCGTAAGGTACAAAGGGGACTAAATAATGGATGAGAATAAAAAGAAAGCGCTAGGCGCAGCGCTTATGCAGATAGAAAAACAATTTGGCAAAGGCTCGGTAATGCGCATGGGTGATGTAGCTTCTTCTCGTGACATTGATGTAGTTTCTACCGGTTCTTTAGGCTTGGATATTGCGCTGGGTTGCGGCGGCTTGCCTCGCGGTCGCGTGATTGAAATTTATGGCCCTGAATCATCCGGCAAAACCACCTTGACCTTGCAAGTCATCGCTGAAATGCAAAAGCTTGGTGGCACAGCGGCTTTTATTGATGCGGAACATGCCTTGGATCCGGGTTATGCCGAAAAATTAGGTGTTAATGTTGATGATTTGCTGGTTTCCCAGCCGGATACTGGGGAACAAGCGCTGGAAATTACTGACATGCTGGTGCGTTCTGGGGCAGTTGATGTGGTCGTAATTGATTCGGTGGCGGCGTTAACGCCCAAAGCTGAGATTGAAGGCGATATGGGTGACTCTCATATGGGTCTACAAGCACGCTTGATGTCGCAGGCGTTGCGAAAATTGACCGGCAATATCAAGCGCTCCAATACCTTGGTTATTTTTATTAACCAGATACGGATGAAAATCGGCGTGATGTTCGGCAGTCCCGAAACGACTACTGGCGGCAATGCGCTTAAGTTTTATGCCTCGGTACGTCTGGATATTCGACGTATTGGTTCGATTAAAAAGGGCGACGAAGTAATCGGCAATGAAACTCGGGTAAAAGTGGTCAAAAACAAAGTCGCGCCACCTTTTAAACAGGCCGAGTTTGAGATTTTATACGGGGAAGGTATTTCTTTTGTTGGCGAACTGGTTGACCTGGGCGTGACTTATGGCTTTATTCAAAAAGCCGGTTCCTGGTACAGTTACGCGGATGAAAAAATTGGCCAAGGTAAAGAGAATGTAAAAGTTTTCTTAAAAGAGCATCCTGAAAAAGCCAAAGAAATTGAAGCGAAAATCAGGGCCGAAGCGTTTGCCAAGAAAGCCGATGCTGCTATTGACACGTCTTTTTTGGTTGTTGATGAGGACGAGTAATTTTTTTGATTGAGCCAAGTGACGCTGTCGCGAACGAAATTAAGGACATTTGTTTGCGGCTGTTGGCCCGTAGAGAGCACAGTCAAAAAGAATTATTGAACAAATTGGCTTTAAGAGGATTTAACAAGGATGAAATATTGCCTGTGCTGAGCGAACTGGCTGAGCAGGGTTGGCAAGATGACCTCAGGTATGCAGAAAATTATGCCAGGTTTCGGATATTGAAAGGCTACGGCCCGCTTCGTGTAAACTATGAACTGGTACAAAACGGCATAACTGGAGTTGATCTCGATAAGCTTGTACATACTGAGGCAGAAAGCTGGCCGGAGCGGCTGGCCCAGGTTTACAAAAAAAAATATACTCATGAACTTGCGCTGGAGCGCAAAGAGTGGGCAAAACGCAGTCGATTTTTATTGTATCGCGGTTTTTCCGGCGAAATGATCAGTGCCTTACTGGCCCATTTAGCTATCAAATTGAAATAAGTTTTGGTTATAAAAGCATTTATTATGAAAAAGATGACTAGCGCCGAGTTGCGCACCGCCTTTCTGGAGTTTTTTCGTGAGCGAGGACATTCCATACAGCCATCCAGTTCGCTGGTTCCGGGAAATGATCCGACCTTGTTGTTTACCAATGCCGGTATGGTCCAGTTCAAGGATGTTTTCTTGGGCCGCGAGCAGCGCGACTTTAACAAGGCCGTGACCAGTCAACGCTGCGTTCGCGCCGGCGGTAAGCATAACGATTTGGAAAATGTTGGCTATACCGCAAGACATCATACTTTTTTTGAAATGCTGGGTAATTTCAGCTTTGGTGATTATTTTAAAAAAGACGCGATTCATTTCGCCTGGGATTTTTTAACCAAGGAACTGGATATTCCGGCGGAAAAATTATGGATCACCGTTTTTGATGAAGATTCGGAGGCAGAAAAAATCTGGCTGGAGGATGTCGGTATTTCACCAGTCCGGTTTTCGCGGATCGGCGCCAAGGATAACTTCTGGTCTATGGGTGATGTCGGCCCTTGTGGTCCTTGCACCGAGATTTTCTATGATCACGGTGCCGACGTTGCTGGTGGGCCGCCAGGATCGCCGGATGAAGAGGGCGATCGCTATATCGAAATCTGGAATCTGGTGTTTATGCAATATGACCGTGCCGCTGACGGTAGTTTAACGCCGCTGCCAAAACCCTCGGTCGATACCGGCATGGGTTTGGAGCGCATCGCGGCCGTATTGCAGGGCGTGCATAGCAATTACGAAATCGATTTATTTCAGAAACTATTAACAGCGGCGGCAGGTCTTGCTGGTAGTAATGATTTGACCCAAAGTTCGTTGCGGGTGATTGCCGATCACATACGTTCTTGTGCCTTCTTGATTGCCGATGGCGTGATGCCGTCTAATGAAGGTCGCGGTTATGTGGTGCGCCGGATTATACGTCGCGCGATTCGACACGGTTATCGTTTGGGCATCCGCGATGTCTTCTTTTACAAGCTAGTAGCGCCGTTGACTGAAGAAATGGGCGAGGCTTTCCCCGAACTTAAAATCGCGCAAGCGCAAATTGAGCGGGTGTTAAAAAAAGAAGAACAGCGCTTTGCCGAAACCTTAGAGCAGGGCATGAAGATTCTCGAAGCCTGCGTCGCCAAGCTGGAAGGCTCGGTGATTCCTGGCGACACGGTGTTCCAGCTTTATGATACTTACGGCTTTCCCGTTGACTTGACCGCCGATTTTGCCCGCGAGCATCATCTCACCGTGGATCATGCCGGCTTTGAATTAGCGATGTCGGCGCAGCGTGAACGAGCCCGGTCCGCCAGCAGTTTTGGCGCGGATTACGATCAGGATATCAAGCTTGATGCAGAGACCCAATTTACCGGCTATGAACAGCTGAACGATCAGGTGCATATCATCGGTTTGTACAAAAAAGGCCTGCCAGTAGCAAGCTTACAGGATGGCGAAGAAGGCATTGTGGTGCTGGATAAAACCCCGTTTTATGCCGAGTCCGGCGGCCAGGTTGGCGATTGCGGAATCATTACGGCAAATGGCGCGGTCTTTGAAGTGACTGATACCCAAAAACAAGGCGGTAAGCTGTTCTTGCATAAAGGCAAGTTGATTTCCGGGGTTTTGACCAACGGCCAGTTATGCGCGGCCAAGGTCGGCGCAAAAGAAAGAAAAGCCACCGAGCTGAATCATTCTGCGACCCACTTATTGCATGCCGCCTTAAGGCAAGTTTTGGGCGATCATGTTGCGCAAAAAGGCTCTTTGGTTAATCCCGAACGCCTGCGTTTTGACTTTTCTCATTTTGAGCCGGTCACAGCCGCTGAAATCAGTGCGGTTGAGCGAATCGTCAATGAACAAATTCGTTTAAATAATCCGGTTATCTCGCAAGTCATGGCCAAAGATGAGGCGGTGAAGGCTGGCGCGATGGCGCTGTTTGGTGAAAAATACGGCGATGAAGTCCGGGTGTTGAAAATCGGTGAGTTCTCAACTGAACTGTGCGGCGGCACTCATGTTGAAAGGGCAGGGGATATAGGCTGCTTTAAAGTCCTTAACGAAACCGGTGTCGCATCAGGTGTCAGGCGCATTGAAGGGGTAACCGGCAGTGGTTGTTTTGATTTTATTGCGAGCCGTGATCGGGTGCTATCCAGCATTGCCGGCTTGTTAAAAAGCGCGCCGGAAAAAGCCCCGGAAAAAGTCGAGCAACTGATGGAGAAAAATCGGCTGTTGGAAAAGCAGTTGGAACGCTTGCAGGCAAAATTAGCCAGTTCCGCAGGCAGTGAACTGGGCGCTCAGGCTGTCGATGTTGACGGTATCAAAGTGTTGGCAGTCAAGCTAGATGATGTGGACCCAAAATCGCTACGGGACATGGTCGAACAGCTGAAGAGCAAATTGGGTTCCGCTGCAATTGTGTTGGCCGTTGTCGAAGGTGACAAGGTCAGTTTGACGGCCGGCGTATCCAAAGACCAGATGGGTAAAATAAAAGCCGGTGATCTGGTGAACTTTGTCGCGCTGCAAGTTGGCGGTAAAGGCGGCGGCAGGCCGGATATGGCCCAGGCCGGTGGCAATAATTCGTCTGGTTTGGATGCGGCATTGCAACAGGTGCCCGGGTGGATCAAAGAGCAGTTGGCGAGTTAAAATGCCCTATGTCTCGATGTTTTTTGGCATTATTATTCGTATGTTTCATCAGAAAAGCTCCAGGAGACCCCGCCCTTCAGGGCGGGGAGGAATGGTGTGCTTTTGACCTTGATCAAGAAGAGATCCTACAGAATTGGCAAAAAGCCGAGCAAGGCAAGCAGATCGATAGAATCGAACCCCTTAAATAATAGAGAGCAACTCATGCAATACATCCCCGTTGTCATTGATGCCGAATATCTAAGCGATTACAAAATCAAGCTGACTTTTGATAACGGTGAGAAAAGAATTGCCGATTGTTGGCAATGGTTGAATGGCGAAATTTTCGAGCCACTTAAGGATAAACAATATTTTCAAAAATTTTTCGTCGACGGCTGGTCCATATCTTGGCCGAATGGTGCGGATATTGCCCCTGAAACTTTGTATGAGGAGAGCGATTTTGCAGAATAATTCGTTGCGATATAGCAATCGGCTTAAAAGACAACAAGGTTAAAAAATGGCATTATACGTATACAAATTTGGCGGCACCTCGGTAGGTACTGTCGAGCGCATTAAAGCGGTCGCCGAAAAAGTTAAAAAAGCTCACGATTTGGGCAACCAGATTATTGTCGTGGTTTCTGCGATGAGTGGCGAAACCAATCGCCTGATTGGTCTGGCAAATGACCTGCAGCAAAGTCCTAACGAGCGGGAAATGGATGTGTTGCTGTCAACCGGCGAGCAGGTCACGGTTGCGCTGGTTAGCATGGCTTTGCACGAACTGGGTTGCGCTGCCTGCTCTTATACCGGCAGTCAGGTAAGTATCCTGACCGATAGCAGTCATACCAAAGCGCGGATACGAAAGATAGACGATAAACGCATCAGAGCCGATCTTGATCAAGGCAAAGTCGTAGTAGTTGCGGGTTTTCAGGGCGTCGATGAGCGGGGTAATATCACTACCTTGGGTCGTGGCGGTTCTGATACCACTGCAGTCGCCTTAGCCGCTGCCTTAAAGGCGGATGAATGTCATATTTATACCGATGTCGACGGTGTTTATACCACCGATCCCAGGGTAGAGCCGAAAGCCCGCAGACTGGATAAAATTACTTTTGAGGAAATGCTGGAAATGGCCAGTCTTGGTTCAAAAGTATTGCAGATCAGGTCGGTAGAGTTTGCCGGCAAATATAACGTCGCGTTACGCGTACTGTCATCATTTACAGAAGGTAAGGGCACGCTCATTACCTACGAGGAATCACAAGTGGAAAGTGCTTTAATTTCAGGAATCGCCTTTAATCGGGATGAAGCTAAATTAACCATTACCGGCGTGCCTGATTTGCCAGGTGTAGCGTTTAAAATTCTAGGACCGATTGCCGATGCCAATATTGAAATTGATATGATCATCCAAAATATCGCAGATGATGCGACCACCGATTTTACCTTCACCGTGCATCGCAATGATTACCAGCGGGCGAAAGCCTTGCTGGATAACACCTGTGTCGAATTGGGCGCCAGAAAAGTGACCGGTGATGACACCATTGTCAAAGTTTCAATCGTCGGTGTCGGTATGCGTTCGCATGCTGGTATTGCCAGCACCATGTTTAAGGCCTTGGCGGATGAAAACATTAATATCAGAATGATTTCAACCTCGGAAATTAAAATATCGGTAGTGGTTGATGAAAAATATCTGGAGCTTGCGGTCAGATCATTACACGCTGCATTCAAATTAGATCAGAAAATAGAAGCTTAGGCTTTATTTATAAGAAAAAGCTGTTATAATTGCTCGTCTTGGTTAAGTGCTGTTTAAAAGCAGTGCTTTTTTAACATATATAGGGAGTAGCCATGCTTATCTTGACTCGTCGGGTAGGAGAGACTTTGATGATTGGTGATGAAGTAACCGTCACTGTTCTTGGAGTCAAAGGAAATCAGGTTCGCATTGGTGTTAATGCACCCAAAGAAGTTTCTGTTCATAGAGAAGAAATCTACGATAGAATCAAAAAAGAGCAGAATGAGCCAATAGGATTGACTGGATCTGAAGAGTAAGATATTAAATTTTTGAGTGATTTAGCTTAACTCATTAGTTGTTAGAAATTATTTCTCAAAATTTTCTCTAGGCACAAGAGTTTAAATTATGAGATAAAAAAATATTTGGAGAGTTGGCCGAGAGGCTGAAGGCGCTCCCCTGCTAAGGGAGTATGGGTTTTATCGCCCATCGAGGGTTCGAATCCCTCACTCTCCGCCATATAAGAGAAATAACCGATTGTTTTTAAACACAATCGGTTTTTTTATGCCTGCTGAACCCTACTTTCAACCCTAATTCGCGCGTTCCCTCCAGTTAAACATCGTTACACATTAAACCGGCAATTCCTGCCGATTAATTCATTATTTTGCCACTCAAAGCGCCAACGGCCCGACCTCCAACCACAAAAAAGCCGATGTTAATCGGCTTGATGGCGTGTTTAAAAATTTCCGTCAGATGAGCTACAGGCCGTGAAAATAAACACTACTCCAAAAGTCGGTTAGTTTTTTTGTAGTTTTGGAGTAACAGCACATCCGGCTTTTGAATTAGGGTTCAAATTAGGGTTGAGAATGGGGGGGGGGTATTAAAACAGCCGAATAATAGGCAATTTGCCAGAGAGTGTTAAAACAGCCGAATAATAGGCAATTTGCCAGAGAGTGTTAAAAGCTGGCGACAATATGCCGGCGGATGATAGCTAAAACATCCTGCTCCCAGTCGCCCGGTAAACCTTGCTCTTGCGTGGGTAAGAAAGCACGTTGTGGAATATGCTGAGTTCCGAACTGGTGGTGCTTCCCGTATTCGACATTAGTGCCAATAGTTACGCTGTCGGCTGTCGAGTGCTGAGTGATTGAGTCTTTTAATACACCCGTATCGTTGAGCGGCTTACTGCTGCCGTCTCGTCTTCTTGGTTTTTTTAATGGAAACCAAGGCGTACTGTATGGATCAGTATAATAAACAAAGTTAAGATCAACCAGGCTTACAATGTGCTCACCGATCGCATTAAACGCGGGTGTCATATCGTCCACGTTGCCGATCAATTGCCGTAAGGCGCTGTTTACGGCGGCGCTGTCTATGGCTATGGTTATCATACTAAAAGGCTCGCTATACGCGCTTGGGCTAAATCCTTAATCGCTGTAACTCGATGTTCCAGTTTTTAAGCTTAGAAAAATAACTGGAAAACGAGTAAGCTAATCAGTGTAAGCTTCCGCGTATTTCAGCATTATGTTGATACACGAGCCGGCACACTTTATAAAAACCTTTGTAACTGATTTAGATACAGCCCT
>CANNNV010000092.1 GCA_947506155.1 Methylococcaceae bacterium | reverse complement strand
TTATTGCCCGCAACGATGGTTATGGGTACAAGTTTCAACCCAAGATAGCAAACGCAATAGGAGCTGCGTGAGTTGGGTCGGCTAACGCCGACACGCTATCCCTCCCCGACCTGAAGGACGGGGTATCTCGCGCAAAAATTGATGAAATTTTTTTAATCGAATAAATACCAAAACTGCTTACTATTCAAAAGGAGTGCTATAAATGGCTAAGTTAAAAAACGAACCTCAGTTACTTAAAAAAGCGCTGGAAGTAGGTGAAAATTATGCGAAAAATCGCGGCTATGCGAACTTTGCTGCAACCGATTCAGCCAAAGATAAGATCGAATGTCTTTATCGTTTACTGGTTAATGATCAACTGATTCAGCCCTTGGCACTGGATCAAGAAAATGGCGTGAATATGAAACATAAACTGGCGTTATGGATAGCGAGGCAATTACCGAAAGATCATCTGCTGCTAAAATGAAAAGATGTTACCCTGAATATCCTGAACATATCTAAAGAAGTCAATCATGTATAAGACACACGTAGCCGATCTGTCCTATGATTTTAAAACCTTGCGCAACTTGATGGCTAAAGCTTCGCCGTCACGTTCTGGCGATTACCTAGCCGGCGTGGGTGCCTCCAATAACCTTGAACGAGTCGCCGCGCAGTGGGCACTTGCTGATGTACCGCTTAAACAGTTTCTTAATGAAGCACTGGTGCCTTATGAACAAGATGAAGTCACGCGCTTAATTATCGATGAGCATGATAGCGTTGCTTTTGCTTTCATCAGCCACTTCACGGTCGGAGATTTTCGTAACTGGCTACTGTCCGAGCACGCAACAACAGCAGCACTAACGGCTATAGCTCAAGGTTTAACACCGGAAATGGTCGCTGCCGTCTCCAAAATCATGCGTATCCAGGATTTAATCCTAGTTGCCAAAAAATGCCGTGTGATTACCCAATTCAGGAATACTATTGGCCTAGAAAAACGCTTATCCACACGTTTGCAACCCAATCATCCTACCGATAACCCCGCCGGTGTTGCTGCTAGCTTACTGGACGGCTTACTCTACGGTTGCGGCGATGCAGTGATTGGCATTAACCCAGCTTCTGATAATCTTGAAGCAACTTTACGATTGTTGCATATGCTACATGACGTTATCGAACGCTATCAAATACCGACACAATCCTGTGTTCTGGCGCATGTGACGACCACCTTGAAAGCCATCGAGCAGGGCGCCCCAGTTGACTTGGTCTTTCAATCCATTGCCGGAACACAAAAAGCCAATGAAAGCTTTGGCATCCATCTGAATTTATTAAACGAAGCTAGACTAGCCGCACTAGAACTGGGTCGTGGCACGCTGGGTAATAACTGCATGTATTTTGAAACCGGACAAGGAAGTGCGCTGTCGGCCAATGCCCATGAAGGACTGGATCAGCAAACTTGTGAAGTTAGAGCTTATGCTGTCGCACGCAAATTTAAACCGCTACTGGTCAATACAGTGGTCGGTTTTATTGGCCCGGAATATCTTTACAATGGTAAACAAATTATTCGCGCAGGTTTGGAAGATCATTTCTGTGGCAAATTGCTGGGCTTGCCGATGGGTTGTGATGTCTGTTATACCAATCATGCCGAAGCCGACCAGGACGATATGGACATGCTGCTTACGCAACTTGCCGTTGCTGGCAATACCTTTATTATGGGCATACCCGGCGCAGATGATGTGATGCTCAACTATCAATCCACGTCATTTCATGATGCGCTTTATGTGCGGCAAGTTCTAGGATTACGGCCTGCACCTGAGTTTGAACAATGGCTACAGCTTCATGGTATTTTTAATACCGAAAATCAGTTGCAGCAGAAATCCGAAGTGCCCGCGTTATTTAAACCATCTTTACAAAAACTAAGTTGATACGTTGATGAACGAACATAACGATCAAACAGTTATCACCAACTCGTGGGCTAGCCTTAAACAATTCACGCCTGCACGTATCGCCTTAGGACGTGCGGGGATTAGTTTACCTACTCGCGCCAGCCTCGATTTCCAATTAGCGCATGCCTTGGCACGCGATGCGGTTAATATACCCATTGATTTTTCAGGACTAGAAAAAAGCTTAAGCTTTATGGGCTTTCAATCCTTAACCTTAAAAACGAGAGCAGAAAATCAGCAGATGTATTTACAGCGCCCTGATCTGGGACGGGTATTAAGCGACTCTGCTTTAGACTGTTTGCAACAAACCACGCCACACTCGGCTGATGCGGTTATCGTTATAGCTGATGGTTTATCGTCTAAAGCCATAGAACATCATGCCCTGCCCTTCCTGAGCTTATTGCTGCCCAAGTTGCAAGAAAAAAGCTACCACTTAGCGCCTGTGTGTCTGGTTAAACACGGACGGGTAGCTATAGGCGATGCTATTGCCAGACACTATTTGGCTAGACTTTGTATTATATTGATTGGTGAAAGACCCGGCTTAAGCTCGCCTGATAGCATGGGGATTTATTTCACCTATCAGGCCAGATCAGAAATAAGCACAGATGCCGACCGTAATTGTATTTCCAATATTCATAGTAACGGATTAAGTTATGAGCAGGCTTTAAAGAAACTAGTGTTCTTAGTATCTGAAGCCGAAAAATTACAGTTTTCGGGCGTCAATTTGAAAGACGAAACCACTGACACGTCAGCGGATGATCAGCGAAGATTGGCTAATTTTTTACTGGATTAATTGAGGACGACTTAGCTTGCCTACTTTTGCAACCCTATGTTGGGTTGGAACAGCATCAATCTAGGCGTACCATTGATTTTTTCTGGGTGGCCGATCAAACCAGCCTAAAGATAAAGTTCTGCCATGCGCCGCCAATAATAGCCACTATGCGCCCTATCGTCCCAAACAGGCATTTGATGCATAATATTTTTTTGCGACAAGATTGAACTTAATTGTTCATTATTCTGCAAAAAAGGATCTTCCTTGCCAATAACAAAGGTAATATCCATAGATCTTAAATGACTTAAGCGCCAGGAACAATCCATGTTAGGCAAAAAATGATTGGGCGTATGGAAATAAATATCTTCATTATAATAGCCATCAAATAAATCATTAAAGCACTCCACGTTTAGGGTCAGATCATACCGACCGGAAAAGGCGACCAACTTTTTGAACAAATGGGGATAACGAAATACGATATTGGCGGCATGAAAAGCCCCCAGACTTAAGCCATGAGAAATTACACACTCATGTGGATTTTTGTTTTGCATAAAGGGCAGAACTTCATTGAGAATGTATTCCTCAAAAGCCCCGTGACGCCAAATACGATCAGAAGGATGCGCCCAATCGCAATAAAAACTTTCTGCATCAATGCTATCGACACAATAAAGCTGCAACCAGCCTTGCTCTATCTTATGCTTTAAGGCATGTACCATGCCTAATTTTTCGTATTCATAAAACCGTCCTAGGCGTGAAGGAAAAACCAAGACCTTAGCACCTGCATGCCCAAAGACCAGTAACTCCATATTCCGTTGCAAGCGATTACTCCACCACTTATGATATTCGCGATTCATGGTATTTCCTGTCGTTAGCTCAGCTAAGTGAAGTAAAAAAAGTATCGAGTTCAGCAAGTAACTCCGTTTCTTGCTGCGCTTGATTGGGATAGCTGTGATGCCCAGCTTCAAGAATGAACAACTGTTTTTCGCCAGGCAAGGCATTGTAGATAGCAAACTGTCCTGGAGGGGCGACACAAGGATCAAACAGTGCCAAAGCGCAATGTATCGGCTGGCCTATGCGTTTGGCCGCTAGGGCCGCATCATAATAACGCAAAACTTCAAGCGTCATTTTTTTGTGACTACCATAAAAGTTCTGTACGCTTCGTGCACTGCCATTACTGGGCAGTCTTAATCGCAATGGTTGATGACCAAAACTCGGAACATTGAAATGGCCTTTGCTAATTCGCAACTCACTAGCCAAAGCCAACGCGCCAATCCCGCCACCAAAACTGATGCCCAGATAGCCCAAGTGGCCGGCCGTGTGTGGGAATAACGTCAACATCGCACTGACAGCCAGCCACACATCTTCAACGCAGCCACCCAGAATATAAGCCTCTTTTTGGTTAATATTATGCAACACATGCCAGTAAGGTTCAGTAGAAACAGCAGGTTGGGCACTGAGGGCCAAACCGCGAAAACAGGGGAATAATAAAGCAGCGTCTTTAAATGGCAAATGATAGTCAGGTTCGTCACGACCGCCATAGCCATGGCCGATAATAAAGCCCCGTTTAATCACGCCAGTCGTTGGCACCAATAACCAACCTCGAATAATAACGTTATCGGTCGAGCTATAACACAGACTAAAGACACGCCAACCGAATTTGTCGTTGTGGATAAGCTTAATTTCCGGCTTAGGGGCAAGCTTTAATGCTTCTTGATAACGCGACTGCCAAAAGCTATCAAATTTTTTAGGTTCTTTGGGTGCAGTTATCGCTAATAATTGGGCTAATGAATAACCATAGCTGGGATCAAAAGGATAGTCGTTTACAATGTCCATATGCTTATTTTTGTAATCGCCTCAATAAAGTGCAACTTATAACATAAAGAATGTAACAGGATTATGAAAATACTGACAAAATTGTGCGACTAATTTTAACTTTAGAATAGTGGCAGCAACACGCTCTTTTTATCGCAATACCGAACAACGCTGTAAGCTGGAGCTTAAATTACCCTACCCACTGCATTCGATATTATCGATTTATTAGATAACTGATTCTAATAATACCGTTTTATTAAAAGCAAAAATCCCTCTAAGCTATATCTAAGCCAAACAACCGGTGTTGTTTGCCCCCTTTTCATGCGTACCTCCTCTATACAGGGATTGTTTCTTGAGCGGGTTTCGGCCCGCTTTTTTTAAACCGCTAAAGCTGCGGGCTTTACACCTTGTTAGCCCCCTACTAAAGCGCAGCTTTTATTATATTTGAGGTTGAGCTATGCCATTACAAAACCTAGTTGAATATTTCAACGATCGCTTCGGACAGGAGCATCGTTCAAGTTTTCGTCCCTTTCTTCTTGAACATGAAACTATCAGCACGCTGTTTGGTCAAATTAAAATCGGCAGTGTCTTTTCGCCGATACGCCGAACGCTAAAACCCGACGAAATCATCGGTCATGCTGGAAAACTTAAGGTTTCAACCCATGACGTTCAATATCTTTATTCAGACGAGATTGAAAACCTACTGAGTAACCGTCCTCATCCAGATAGCGATTTTGATCGTTTATCCCGCACCACGCACATGCTCAATTATCTGCCCTTAGCCCATTTGCAAGGCGCACTATTTCTGGAAGTTGATCCGCGACATATACTGGGAATTAAACAGGATCACGGCGCTTATTTTGAAGAAGTGATCAATCAGTGCGGCCTTGAAACCAAAAACATCGTCATTATCATGGCGGTAAGTAGCCCTTATGCCAGGCATTATCCAGAACTAATTACTGGCCTGAATAATTACCGGCACCGGGGCTACCAAATTGCACTTAAGTTTGATTATGTCGCCCAAGAAGGACTATCGTTTGATCTGATCACCCAACTGTCTCCAAATTACGTCAGTTTATCGGCACGGCCTTTTGATCAATTGCGTGACGACACACTGCCTGAAAAATTGCGCCGGTTAACTGCTCAGGTGACATTAACAGGCGGACAAAGCATCCTTCAGCAAATCGATCAAAAAAAATCCGCATCACTGGCCAGTAACGCGGATTTTGATTTGGTGCAAGGACGATATTATGAACCGGCCTCAGCATAAGCCAACAGCCCAGTTCATTGCATTCTTCTGGACAACAGATACACTGAATCCGAAAAAATTATTATCTTAACCGGAGAGCAATATGCTGATTGGACTACCCAAAGAAATCAAAGACAACGAGTACCGCGTCGGTTTGACGCCAGGTTCAGTGCAGGCTTTACTACGCAACGGTCATCAGGTTCGTGTACAAAGCGGGGCCGGCGTTGGTAGCTCACTGCCGGATGAAGAATACCAAGCTGTCGGCGCACAAATCGTTTCCAATGCCGAGGATGCCTGGGCCGCAGACCTGGTGGTCAAGGTAAAAGAACCGATTGCTTCAGAATATCAATACCTGCGCCAGGACTTGCTGCTGTTTACCTTTTTACATCTAGCCTCCGATAAAGCGTTGACCGAAGCATTGTTAGCCAATGGCACCACCGGTATCGCTTATGAAACCGTGCAAAGCACAGATGGCAGTTTGCCTTTATTGACACCGATGAGCGAAGTTGCCGGGCGCATGGCGACGCAGGCAGGCGCAAGCTATTTACAAAAATCACAGGGCGGTCGCGGGGTATTAATGGGCGGGGTGCCGGGCGTCGCTCCAGCTAATGTGGTTATCCTGGGTGGTGGCATCGTTGGCACTAATGCCGCCCGGGTCGCGGTCGGCTTAGGTGCCCAAGTTACGGTACTGGACATCAATCATGCCCGGTTAAAATATCTGGATGATATTTACCGGGGGCAATTACAAACACGGTTCAGCAATGCCTCGACGATAGAAGAGCTGATCCAGACCGCCGACCTAGTTATCGGCGCTATTTTAATTCCCGGTGGTCGGGCGCCCTGGCTGATTACCCGGAACATGCTACCAACCATGCGCAACGGCTCGGTCATTGTTGACGTGGCCGTAGATCAAGGGGGTTGCGTGGAAACCACCCATCCTACCACCCACAGCCAGCCGACTTATGAAATAGACGGCGTCGTGCATTATTGCGTCGCCAACATGCCGGGCGCAGTACCTCGCACCAGTACTTTTGCGCTAAACAACCAAACGGCCGGTTATGTCTTGGCTCTGGCCAATCAGGGTCTGGACGCCGTACGCAAAGATCCGGCCTTGCGGCATGGACTCAACACCTATCGTGGTGAGCTAACGTATCCTGCGGTGGCAACCGCGTTTGCTTTGACCTATACCGATCCGGGACTGGCTTTAGGCAGTCCCTAATTTAATAAATGTGCTCCTAGGATATTTTATTATTCGGCGGAGCTGCGTAAAAACCAATTATCAGCTATTTTGTTGTGCAGTTCTCCGAGCTTGTTTTGCAGGTCGTCGAGTATGCTTCGCAATTGTACCTGGGTCGTGCCTTTGGTCTCAATGGCTTGCACATGAGCTTCCAGCTTGACCAATTCTGCCGGCAAACCATCACTATTCGGTAGACTATTAATGCAAGCTGCAATGTTGACAAGACAACAGCCGATTGAGCGAGGCAGATCGGTGTTTTGTAATAAAAAATTAAGCACGTCATCGCCATTCACGCTGCTCCTGACATGCTGACGATACATCAACTGGGCATTTAGGGACTTTAAGATATTTACCCACAAAATAGTTTCGTATTGACGCATGTCTTCGCTGCGTGATTCAGCTAAAAGCAAGGAGGCCAAATCCAGAATACGACTGGTCATGTCAGCACGTTCAATGTTTTTTCCTAAGCGAATAAAGCGATACGGATTGTTGTGGCTCATATAGCCCGATAACAAGCCGGTAAAGCGCTGGCAACCCTTGAGAATTTCTTTGAGCAACACGGCGCGGTTGCTACGGTTGTGTATTGACTCGATATTGTTTTTTACAAACAGATACATTTCATTGACTTGTTCCCAGGCTTCGTCAGGTAATAAGTCTCTGGAGGTGCGGATGTTTTCTCGGGCGGCGCTTAATGACGAAAACAAAGAACCCATATAACTGTTATCGGTTAACAAGAAGTGGGTTACATTGCGCTCATTAGCTGATTGGTATTTTGCATAAAACTCCAGCTCTGCTGCATTGATGCGCACCAGTTGTTGCCAACCCATTTCAACGCCGACAGGTAAATCCATCAATAAATTCATGTGTACACTGACCAGTCTGGCGATATTTTCAGTGCGTTCAATATAACGTGCTAGCCAATACAGGCGTTCCGCTGATCGTGATAACATTAGTCGTGCTCCATGTTGATAACCCAGGTGTCTTTACTGCCGCCACCTTGCGAGGAGTTAACGACTAGTGAACCTTTTTTTAGTGCGACGCGGGTTAAGCCACCGGCTGTCACAAAAGTGCTTTTACCCTGTAAAATAAAAGGCCTAAGGTCAATATGCCGGGGTTCTAGTACTCCTTTGCACAAAGTCGGAGCGGTAGAAATAGACAGGGTTGGTTGAGCGATGTAATTACGCGGATTTTTTTGGATAATAACGCGAAATTCAGCGACTTCTTTGGTGGTGGCATGTGGACCTACCAGCATACCGTAGCCACCCGATTCATTGGCGGGTTTGACGACCAGTTCGGCCAGATGCGCCAAGACATATTCCAGGTGTTCGGGGTCGCCACACAAAAAAGTCTTCACATTGGGCAGGATCGGCTCCTCATTAAGGTAATAACGAATCATCTCCGGCACATAGGCATAGACTACTTTATCATCGGCAACCCCGGCACCAGGCGCGTTGGCCAGCGACACATTGCCGGCTTTCCAGGCGCGCATCAATCCCGGAACGCCCAAGGTAGAGTCTTTGCGAAACACTTCGGGATCCAAGAAGTCATCATCAATGCGCCGGTATATCACATCGACTTTTTCCAGGCCTTCGATGGTGCGCATGTACACGCAATCATCGTCATTGACCACCAAGTCGCTACCTTCGACCAGTTGCGCCCCCATTTGCTGGGCCAAAAAAGCGTGCTCAAAATAAGCTGAATTATAAATACCGGGGGTTAACACCACGATGGTCGGCTTGGCTATAGACTCGGGAGCTAGTGACGAGAGCATGGCTTGCAATTGACTGGGATAGTCGTCGATAGGCAGAATATCCAGGCCCTGAAACAACTCAGGAAATACTCGCTTGGTAATAACGCGATTTTCTAGCATGTAAGAAACACCTGATGGCACCCTTAAATTATCTTCCAGCACATACATCACGCCGTCTTTGTCGCGCACCAAATCAGTGCCGCAAATATTGGCCCAGACGTTATGACGAGGCTTAATGCCAATACACTCTTTGCGAAAGTTTTTTGAACTGGCGATAATCTCGGCGGGCATTTTTCCTGCCTTGATAAACTCTTGCTGATCGTAAACATCCGCTATAAAACAATTCAGCGCAGTCAGCCGTTGCTTTAAGCCTTTTTCTACGGCACGCCATTCCTTAGTACTGATAATGCGCGGGATAATGTCAAACGGCCAGGCTCGATCTATATTTCCTTCGTCGCTATATACCGTAAAGCTGATACCCATTTCAAGAATAGCCAATTCAGCCGCGACTTTACGCCTATCAATATCCTCTTTATTAAGTGAGTTTAAATACTGACACAAACGATAACTGATTTGCCGGGGCTGGAACTCGGAACACATCAGTTCATCATAAGCGATTTCGGTATTGTAGTTTTCCCAGATTGATTTCATGGCATTTCATTTGAACTAATTGATGTTATGAAAAAAAAAGCATTATTGGTGCCATAACTGAGGCCCCACGCTCCAGATTGAGTGCAAAGAATTTTAGCGCACTTCAGAACTGATTTGAGAGCACCGTTATGGGGCTGACTTTATTCAACTTGGTGCAAATTAGACCGCTAGATGACCAAAGGCACTACAGGTGTCATCAATCTAGAGAAAGTTAATGTGTCGACATAAAGATTCCTCGCTCTAGTCTTCTGTAACGAAAGGCCGCGATGGATCGTTTATTTTCAATGCGAAAAGCACACTAAAGATACTCGGCATGAAGTTTGCTTAGCTTATTTATAAAGAATGTAACTTGCCGAGAACTGACTATATGATTAACACTAGCGCTTCTTTGTCTTTTCCTGTTCAGGGAGACAAAGTAAATTCGCCGTTCTTTAATGAATACCTTCTCAAGCTGCTGGCAGAACGTGATAGCCTAGGCCTGAGCGACATGATCCATGAAATCGATGCGATGCTGTTGGCCGTCGATCCAGGGAAAGCGATCGAATATATTGAAGAACTATGTCTGATGTCACCTTATAATTATTTGGTTACGCTGGAATCTGAGTCGCATTGGACTCATGTATTGCGTATTGATATGAACTCGCCCGACCTTCTGATTCGTGAAGTAAAGGATGACAACATCAAGGGCATTTTTCGTAGCCTGAACGAGGCTTTTCCGATAGGGTCGAGCAAACCCCACAGTCGCTACATCGGAGAAATTTTGCGGGTCAGCAATTTGCATGAAGTGGTGGCCTTGCAGCAGCATCGGGGCTTTCGGTTTTTTTCCCCGGACGATGTACGTAAGCTGGAACTACCCGGCAATATAGCGATCATCAAGCCTTCTCCGTACACACATAACATTGTCGCCTATCTAGAGCGGGAACCGGATGCCCGGCGCATTTATACACTGGGAGTCAGCAGCATTCGCAGCGACGCCAAACTGGCTTGTGAACTCGCCAAGCAACAACAACTGGCTCTGGGCATAGCCGAACTAATTTTACCAGTGGATCATTTGGCCACCCGTATTTACAGCCAAAACCGGGAAATGGCGATATTGGAATGGCTGTCGCTATCCAGTTATTACTATTGGGGTTCGTTTGATATACTCGACCAGAACTCGTCAACCAATGTTACCAAAAGCATCCATTATTCGGATGAACTGCGCAGTCCCGCCAAGGTATTTACCGCCAATAACACACCTTATTTCGTTAATCATTTCACGCTACACCCCTCGCCGACTGAAAATTTTGTGCGCAATTACGGGCCAAGGTTGCATCATATGGCGCTGGCAGTTAAGGATGGCGATCAGCAAGGTGTAGAAAACATTGAATTTGTGGTTGACGCGATACGCGGGCAGGGTAAAAGCTTTTTGCTGGATGTAGTGGGCTCTAAAGATGAAGGCTTAAAGCAAATCTTTTCCAGCGCGTCCGAGCATAGCTCACTGATTATTGAGTATGTGCAGCGCTTTGGTGGCTTTCAAGGATTTTTCACCAAAGACAATGTCGCCCAGCTGACTCATGCGGCGGGTGTCGAAGAAGCCTTGTTGCTGATGCAGTCCGAAGCTCAAAAAGCCATGCAGCTTTAATAAAAATTTTTTGTGTTTTTTCATGCTTTTCGTAAACAAATGCTTTTACCGTCTTAACTTATATTGAGTGGCTACAGTCCGGCGAAAAATTGATTTAAACTATACCTAGACTCAACACTTCAGATATAAAAAAATGTCCACAGAAAATATCGTTCCCACTTACGCAATAGAGCGTTTAGATCACTTAGGCATTGTTGCAGGTGTC
>CANNNV010000091.1 GCA_947506155.1 Methylococcaceae bacterium | reverse complement strand
TGAAAAAGTGGCTCAATATTAATGGCCATTATTGGCTCAGTTTAATTGGCCATTAACAGATAAGTGACCACAGTTTTTACAATGATTATTATAGGGCAGAAACAATGCAAAATAAAGGTCAAAAGCACACCATTCCTCCCCGCCCTGAAGGGCGGGGTCTCCTGGAGCTTTTCTGATGAACTCGCCCCCAAATGCTCAACTTATTTCATTAGAAATGAGTACGAATTAACTTCAGCATCTTATTCTCCTCACCCCACCCTCTCCAGCAGGAGAGGAAGCAAGTTGCCTAAGTTATTTGATGTACGTTTCTTAGCTGTTAAATACCAGATCCTGTCCTAACGTATCATTTAACGCTTTACTATAAGCTAAACGAGCTGTTTGCAGAACAGACGCTTTGGCGTTAATTCTTTGTAACTCGGAATCTACAAACTGGATGCTTACGATTTGTGCTTTGGCTTCGTCAGACAGTTGATCTAAGTCGTATTCTTTGTTATCGATGGTAATAGTCGTCATTTTATTTCCTTTGTTATTGTTCATAAAAAAACCACCGCCGGTTTTCCGAAGATGGTTTGGTTTTGTTATCGCTTCAAAAACTGGGAACAGATTAACATAATTTGTCCCATTTCGGAACACTAGATCTGACGGTTCGCTCATTTTTTTTAAAGTTCAATAGATTCAGTGGGTTCCAATGGACGGATGTGTTGTTTTTTAGCAAAACTCACAAAATTAACCATTAATAATCATTTGGTTACAAAAACTACCGAACCGAGGGCTAGATCTGACGGTTCGCTCATTTTTTTTAAAGTTCAATAGATTCAGTGGGTTCCAATGGACGGATGTGTTGTTTTTTAGCAAAACTCACAAAATTAACCATTAATAATCATTTGGTTACAAAAACTACCGAACCGAGGGTAGATCTTTCAATCCATGATCGATCTAATCTGCCGATAAGCGAAGTTATTTTAACCTGGTGGCCAGATCATTTGTCGTCCGCCCAATAAATGCAGGTGTAAATGATAAACTTCCTGTCCGCCGTGCTGGTTACAGTTAAATACGGTTCTGTAACCCATTTCAGCTAGGTTTTCTTGTTTAGCTAGCTTTATCGCCGTCTGTAATAATTGCCCTGATAACTGGATATCATCGAGGTCATTCAAGCTTGCAATGTGGCGTTTGGGAATGATCAATATATGCACCGGCGCCTGGGGATTAATATCCCTAAAAGCCAACACCTGTTCATCTTCAAAAACCACCTCCGGCTTGATAACACCGGCAACCATTTTACAAAATAAACAATCAGTCATAATCTTCACCTTTACTTTCTATGCGGCCAGTTTTTTCACGGCAAAGTTAAAAAGGCAGCTGAAATCCGGGAGGCAACGGCATTCCTGCTGTTACATCAGACATTTTTTCTTTTTTCATTTTTCCAACTTTATTGACAGCATCATTGATCGCCGCTGCGACCATGTCTTCCAACATGTCCTTGTCTTCACCGAGCAGGGAAGGATCAATGGTCACTTTTCTCGCTTCACGTTTACCGGTCATCAGAATAGTTACCAAGCCACCGCCGGATTCGCCCATAACTTGCATTGCGTTAAGCTCTTCCTGCGCTTTTTTAAAATCTTCCTGCATTTTTTGGGCTTGCTGCATGATGTTGCCAAGTGCATTTTTCATTTATTTATTTCTCTTTAATATAGGTTATACCGGTTCTATGCTGCCAGGCATGATTCTGGCAGCAAAGTGTTCTTTTAAGGCCTGAACGTTCTCGTCCGCATTAATCGCATCAACCGCCGCCTGCTGTTTATATTCACGAATCATGGTCAATTGCACAGCCGGTGTTACCAGCATGGTTTTTTGGGTGGTGATAACCAATTTTAACGGTGTTTTATAATAAGCCTGTAAGGCTTTTTGCAAATTGGCTTCAGTGCGATTACCGTGCAATTGTTTATGTCCCGGATCCAATAACAGAGTGCAGACCGTATCATTGATATTTTCCAGCACGCAATTATGCGCCAATTCCCTGGTTAAACCGTTAATATTCATTGCAGCAACCATGTCCGCCCAATTAACATTCTGCGTTTGGGCAATCATTTTCTGAGGTATTGGTTCAATGACAATTGGCGCAATAACGGCAGTTGAAGTCGGCGCAATAACGGCAGTTGGAGTCGGCGCAATAACGGCAGTTGAAGTCGGCGCAATAACAGCAGTTGGAGTTGGCTGCTGGATTTGAGCACGGTGCAATACATTGTCCCGCGCTACTACAGTAGGCGCTACTTTAACTTCCGACGATGTCATGCTTGCAGGTCTAAAAGTCAGCATCCGCAACATGACCATTTCAAAACCGCTGCGCGGATCGGGCGCTAGATCAAGATCGCGCTGTCCTATCAAGCCTATTTGATAATAAAGCTGAATATCTTCGGGGCTAAGCTTGGCCGATAATGCCGTCAGCATATCAACATCAAAATCAGGATCGATGGCGCCGGGTATTTGTTGCAACAAGGCCGTGCGATGCAACACTTGCAAAATCTGCTGTAATACATCGCTAAAGTCGGGCGTTAAATTAGCGATTTCGTTAATTTTATCCAGTATTGCCGCGCCATCACCTTCGGCCAACGCCGTTAAAATATTCTCGACCGGCTGTTGCGCGACCGTGCCCAGCATGGCATGAACATCGTCGGTGCTGACCTTGCCGTTACCATAAACTATGGCCTGATCCAGCAGACTTAAGCCGTCACGCATACTGCCATCAGCGGCGCGGGCTAATAATTTTAACGCACCGGCCTCGGCTACTATCTGTTCCTGCTGGAGTATGAACTCCATCTGGGTAAAAATTTGACTAGGCAGCAAGCGTTTGAGATTAAACTGCAAACAGCGGGACAAAACAGTGACGGGGATTTTGTGCGGATCAGTGGTGGCCAGCAGGAATTTTACATGCGCCGGAGGCTCTTCCAAGGTTTTCAACAAGGCGTTGAAACTGTGGCCAGACAGCATGTGTACTTCGTCGATTAGATAGACTTTATAGCGGCCATGATTGGGCGCGTATTGGGCATTATCAAGCAAGTCGCGAGTGTCTTCAACCTTGGTGCGCGACGCTGCATCAACTTCGATTAAATCCAGAAATCGCCCTTCATCCAACTCGCGGCAAACGCTACAAACGCCACAAGGATTAAAATCCTGGAGGTTTTCGCAGTTGATAGCTTTGGCTAAAATTCGAGCTATGGTAGTTTTGCCTACGCCGCGCGTTCCGGTAAATAAATAGGCATGATGAAGTCGATCATGTCGCAAAGCGTTCATTAACGATTTGACTACATGTTCTTGTCCGACAACTTCTGTGAAATTATGGGGACGCCATTTTCTGGCGAGAACCTGATAATTCATTGCAGGCTCGTAAAGGTAAGTATAATTTGGGCGGCGATCGTGCCAGCCACATCCCGGCACACGAATCTGCTGCTACCGTTGCTCCCTTCCGGGCCTGGCGGGGTTTACAGCGTATCGTTGCGAGAGGACCAACACGATCACCATTAAAACATCAGCCGTACTGGCTAAAGGACGGCCATTATCGTTGAATAGGTTTAATAACGCAAGTCGGAATAACTATGTTTTGTAAATTAATTAAAGTTGAAGAAATGATTACCCTGGCCAAATAATCACTGCCGTCCTGAGCCGATTCTTGCCAAAACTAGACATTCGGTCGAAATCCTCACAGGCAATGGGAATAAACTGGCAATCAAGTTCGCTTTGTCGTCCTTCTTCGGGATCAGGGTCGTGCATATACAAACAGTCATCGTCGAAGCCGCTCATCACTACCCAGTGCGGCGCTTTTTTCCGGTCCATCCGAAAAGTGCTAATCAAGATTAACGGTATTGCTCCAGACTTGAACGCACTAATCAAGTCATTCTGGCTGATGTTAGCATAATGTATGTTGATACCCTGTTCAGTTGCCTCGCGCTTAAAGCAATTATCAACCAATTCCACGACCTGTTTTTTTTCTTCATTGCGCACACCATCGATAAACAACGTTCCAGTTTGATTAACCCAAACTTCAACCGTAAAACCTCGCCGCTTTGCCGCCAGCGCTAGGCCTAGCGGGTGACAGCCGCCATGTCCCGAGGTCATAAAAATAGTGGTGGCTTCGCGCCATAAATTAATTTCTTCTTCCTTCGAGGGTTGATACGCCCTGTTCAAGCCGTGCATAGCCATCATCAGCGATGCAGGACCGCAGGTAAATGGCGTAGTTTGTCTTATCCAATGTACCGAGCGATGTTGCAGGGTATCGCGATAACGGCGGATACGTTTCTGGTAACGTAAGGCGTCTTTGTGGTCTTCATAATAATCCCGGTAGATACCAAATTTTTGGTACCCCAGTATTTCATAAAGCCTGATCGCCGCGATGTTATCAACACTGACTTCAAGCCGCAGATACAGCCGGCCATCCTCATTGGCCGCCTGTTCACCGGCTGACATCAGCAATTTTGCCACGCCTGTGCCTCGTTGTTCAGGCGCTACCGCCAGTGAGTAGACGCGAGCCAGTCGGGTGCCGGGATGATAAATAATCAGCACATAACCGCTAATTACTTTTTCCAGCTCGGCAACCAGCAAAGCCCGATGCTCTGCATTTATCCAGTGTTTGAAACTGCGCCGACTTAATTGATCGGTATCAAAACAGGATTTTTCCAGCAGAACCAGTTGCTCAAGATCGGCTAGCAGGGCAGGGCGGACTAACATGTTCCTTGTAAGCCTTGTGCAATCACTTGTCTAGCGCGAAATAACACCAGCTCCTGCCAGGCCTGATCATTCGGGCAAAAATGATGACGCATGATTTTTCTGTGTTTTAAACGCGCTAATTCGTTATCGTCTTGAGACCACAGCTGGTGATCACGCAATAATATTTCAAATAATTGATCAGTGCTAAACGTGCCAAATTCCAGGGTAACGTAGCAACTGCGTTCATTCATGATCGCGTGCCAGACATAATCGAGTAATCCTGTTTTCGGTACCGAACTGGAAGTGCCCAGCAACGGCAAAGTAACCGAGTCACCATACCAATGTTGAGCAGCACGAGTTCCGGCACTGTCTGGCTGATGGTCGCAAATAATTTCTCCGTAGCCATAAGGACCCAAACCGGTGTGCAGATCGATTACTGCTAAATATCGCTGTTGCAGCGCATAGCGCTGTATCAAATCCTCGCAGACCAACCGGCCATGCGCAGGCGCAGTTCCGCCATAAAATGGCCCGGTGGGATCGCTATATTGTCCGCCGCTGAGCGCTATTTCCAGCGCAACCCTGCCATGCTGTTGCTCAAATTCGGCCAGTGCAATTTTTCTGGGTGAGGAATCTGCTAAATACAAGGTACTTTTAAGCAAGTCATACGCTTTGTTTTCGGGCAATGATCTTGAAAAATCGATGACATTGCGATTAAGATCAACGCCTTTTGCATCGCAACGCCGCTGCCAGGCATAACCCCACGGTGTCAGCGCATGAACCATCAATACCGCCGTATGATCCGGAATATCGATCAAGCCTTCGACAAGCAAGTTCAACATATCAAGCTGTACCGCGCTACCTGCAAAGCCTTCAATACCATGAGTTCCAGCAATTAACACTAGCACCCGGGAGGCATTTTCTGGGCCTATCCAAACCGTGTCGGTAATCAGCTGTTCACCCTGAGGTCCAGTGCCAGAACAAAGATAAGGCACTGACTGGATAGGGCAGGAGAGTTTCGTTAACAATTCTGCCCTGCACTGCAAGGCTACGGCATAGCTGTCGGAAAAAACGCGGGTATCAATAGCGGCAAAAGGAAGACAATAAGACATGATAGTTACCTGAAAGTGTACGTTAGCCTGGGTTAAATGATGTTTATCATGAAGACACGAAGTTCACGAAGAAAAAATTGGATCGCCGACTAATTATTGCCTGACGCCTGCGCCCTGGAACCGGAAATTTAATAGTTAAAAAACTTCTTGTGCAAACAACACACAGGTTACAGAATTAGCCCTCACCTTACGATAGGATTCTTTAATATGGCGCGGACTCTGCTGGTTGTTGATGATCTTTCCGACTGGAACCCCTATTATCCCAGTGATCAGGTCATTACTTTTGAAACCTATCTTGCAACCGAACAAGGCGAATCGCATCAACGTGTTCGTATTATCAATCTTTGCAGCAGTTATCGGTATCTTTCTGACGGCTATTACTGTTCGCTGCTAGCCGAGGCCCGAGGCCACCATGTTATTCCATCGGTTAAAGTGCTGAACGACCTGGGCAAAAAAGAGCTGTATCGGCTACAGCTTGATGGCTTATCGCAAACATTGGCACGGGCTTTTAAAAGCGCTGACAAGGATAAAGAAATAACCCTGATGAGTTATTTTGGCACTACACCTGATCCAGCTTTTCAGGAGCTTGCTAGATTATTGTTTGAACGCTTTTCCTGTCCGATCCTAAAAGTGACCCTTTGCTACAGCCAACAATGGGAGGTCATCAGCTTAAAGCCGGTATCTCACCGGTTATTAGATGATGCCATGCAAACCATATTTGCTGACGCGCTGGATAAATTTAGCACCAAAGTTTGGCGCAAGGGTCGCACCCGTAAAGCGGCACGCTTTGATCTTGCCATTCTAATCAATCCTGAAGAACAGTTACCGCCAAGCAACCGGGGCGCACTGAAAAAATTCATCAAAATCGGCAGGCAACTGGGTATAGAAATAGAATTGATAACCCAGCAACATTATGCCCGTCTGCCCGAATTTGACGGTTTGTTTATACGTGAAACCACCGGCATAAATCACCACACTTACCGCTTTGCCAAAAAGGCTGAAGCTGAGGGTTTGGTGGTTATCGACGATCCGACGTCAATGCTGCGCTGCACCAATAAAGTCTATCTTGCCGATTTATTTCGTACTCATCATGTGCCTACACCTAAGACTTGGTTATTGCACAAAGGCAATGCCGCCCATTTGGATAGAGTCGAAGTGGAAGCTGGCTTTCCGGTGGTCATAAAAATTCCGGACGGCTCTTTTTCTCGTGGCATCGTTAAAGTGCATGATCGGAAAGAACTGGATCTTAAAGTGGAAGAACTGTTTCAAAAATCCGCGCTGCTGCTGGCCCAGGAATTTCTCTACACTGATTTTGACTGGCGTATCGGCATTTTCAATAACAAGGCTTTATACGCCTGTCGCTATTATATGGTTAAAAATCACTGGCAAATTTACCGACATGGTGAAAAAAAGACTGACAGCGGTAATTTTTCCACCTTGCCGACCTTTGAAGTGCCCAAAGCGGTGCTTGAGGCAGCCTTAAAAGCAACCCAGCCGATAGGCAACGGTTTATATGGTGTTGATGTCAAAGAAAAAGACGGTAAAGGCTATGTGATTGAGGTGAACGATAATCCGAATATCGACAGCGGCGTTGAGGATCAATACCTGGGCGATGAACTGTATCGTTTGATTATGACTGAATTGTTAAGGCGCATGGAAAATCGCAGTAAGGGAGTTCAAAAAAAAGATTAAAACAATGACGGACGACCCATTGCCTGTGCAACTTAATCGACCATCAATTATTTGGCTAAAATCGCTTGTCACTGTCTTACCAGTTTAATCCGCATCGATAAATCAACCGCTCTGACATGCTTGGTTAAAGCCCCAATCGAAATATAATCAACCCCGGTTTTTGCAATTACCTGAATATTGTCCAGGTCGATATTACCGGAAGCCTCAAGCTCTATGGCTCCCGAGTTTAGTTTTACTGCCTGGGCCAAGGCTTCAAGACTGAAATTATCCAACATGATTCTATCTGGCTTTGCAGCAACCGCCTCCAAAAATTCCTGTAAAGATTCAACTTCCACTTCTACAGGCACCGACGTCAGTTCACGCGCCGAGCGGATTGCCTGTGCTATAGAACCGGCTGCGATAATATGATTTTCCTTGATCAAGACCCCATCATACAAACCGATACGATGGTTATAACAACCACCACAGGCTACGGCGTACTTTTGGGCGTTTCTCAATCCCGGAATGGTTTTTCGAGTATCCAGCACCTTGCAGTCTGTACCGATAACCGCCTCGGCATATTGCCTAGCAACAGTTGCTGTAGCTGACAAAGTTTGCAACAAATTCAGCGCGGTACGCTCTCCAGTCAGCAAGCTTCTGGCCGAGCCGCTAAGCCGGCATAAAACCGTATCTTTATCAACCGCTGCGCCTTCAGTCACCAGCCAGTTGATCTTAATGCTGGCATCCAGAGATTTAAAGACCGCATCAAACCAGTCCTGACCACAAACCACCATGGCTTCCCTGGTCATCACTTCAGCTTCAGCCAGCATAGCGACAGGAATAATCGCGGCGGTGATATCGCCGGAACCTATATCTTCTTCAAGGAAACGGGTTATTTCTAGCATTTTTAATTGTTCGTTCATAAGTTCATCAAGTCTAAAAGTACGCGTTCGGTAATCGTTTTTTTATTATTATTAACTATGGCGGCCTGCCCTAGCCGCAGCTTTTCAGCCAATGCACTCATTTTAATTTCAAACATTTTCATTCCATTTTTGCCGACAAATAACATGGTTTCTGTGTCAGCATTTTTCCAAATCAACTTGCTCCAGCAGCGTCCAGATTCCGAAATGAAGGCAACCCAGTCTTGCTCAGTAAGATTCAAACTATCATCTACAAGACGCTCAAATCTTACTTGTTCGCTATCAGTTGCACTGTATTCACCCTCCGCCAGTGTTTTTTTAGCATCCTTGTTGTCCATCAAGATAATATGCCGTACAGCCAAGTCTTTAAAAAAACGTGACTGTGCCAATTTATCGTATGAAATCTGCTTCAAGCCCTTCCTCAATTCTGCAATCAATCCAGGTAACAGCTTTAATATCTGTTTTCTTGCCTGATCATCTCCCGGCGGCACGACGCTAATAATCAGCTCATCCATGGCCTGCACTGCTTTTATCCACCGCTCGGACGATTCAACTTGATCGGTATAAGCATCCAGCAAGACCTCTGACCAAACATCATATAAAAAAACAATTATCTCTTTGGGCAGCATTTTTCCCCGTACACTATATTCAATCACCCTAACAACTATTTTTTTGCTCGAAGCCAATACCTGTTTATCTTTCAGCACTTGTAAAAGATTTTCTTCATTATCCTGACTGCGTTGTTGTTGCTTGTTCATATAATTCGAAAATTCACCAGCCTCAGCAATCCAGCCGGAAAACTCAAAACCACTATCTCTGGACATTTTTTTAACTGCGCTGACAATTCGCTGCTGAATTAACCGGTCGTCGTATTCTTCCACATTCAAAAACAATCCCGCTACAAATACATCATCAAGTAACTGCCTAACAGTATTTTCTGGCGTGGTAAAAATACTGTATCTGCCCAAAGAGACCGCCGCCATAGGCATCATCAATTGTAAAATCGCAGTTTTTACGAAGTCCTGAAGCAAATCATCGCGCTCTATTTGGCTAAAAATCAATGCCACAAGATCCAAAACATCCTCATCCTCGGGGCTAAGATTCTTAACTTTATCACTAAAACTCAGCTCCTCCATTTTTTTAAGCACCCGGCATTTTAACGGCTGCATTTTTTCACTCAACTCTGATTCGTCATTAAACTGCTGAAGAATTTGCAACGCATTTATTATTTCAAAGTGCTGATAAAATACCTTTCCGGCAGCCGAAGTCAAATCACCAGCCGCTGGTCCATAAGATGTTCGCCATAGCGCAAGTTTTTTTTGTAGCAAGCCGAACTTGACACTGAGTTGTTCGGCAGAGTCTACCTGTTGACTGGGCCTTGAATCTGTTATCTCGCCCACCACATATAACTGGGGAGGAATCGGCCTTTCGCATCGTTTAATAAGTTCACGATAAATAAATCCCAGTTGACTAAAGACATTAACATCAAATGTTTTATACAGTGCAATACGGCTATCCGTATTTAATTTCAATGGCTTAATCACTTCAACCAAGGCATTAACCAACTTTTCTGGAAATATTGGATTTTGACTATCAGCAATCGTATGTTTGCCCTGAAACAGGGCCAGATACTTATTAAGGCTGGTCAATTCTTCATAAAACAAATGCTCACACTGGCGGATAATCAGCATAATCACATGATTTTCTTTTACCTCCTCATCGCTGATTAGCGATATTTTAGAAAAATCTACCTGTTCATGCTCTTTATTTCCCGCTTTTTGAAAGCCATCATCGAGCATATTACTTATTTGACAGCAATAATTTTTCTTAATATCCGGCTTCACTGAGCGCAAATATTCGAGCAATTTTATATACTGCTCTTTGCTTAGTTTGTCTCGATTTTTACCCAGCTGTAAACCAAACTCAAGATCAATTTGCATACAACAATCATCAACAGCTGACTCGAAATACTGTAAAAAAACCGACGTAAACTTTCCTAACTTATCGATCTTGTTTGCATGACTCAAGTCAGCATTAATTTGCTGCCGGTTGCCCAGTGGAATATATCGAGTATCATTGAAAAAAATTTCCATAGCTAGCCCTCCAGTAATATTTTATCTCAATAATAGACGTATATATTTCGGAGACTGTGCTTTATTTCCGTTTTTTATTTCTTAGCCCATGAACATAGATCAACACTGGTTAACCGACACTACCCGATGCGTTACATCCAACTTTGACGACCGATTTGATTCGACTGATATTTCCTTACTGGTTATTCATTGCATTAGTCTTCCACCCGGACAATTTGATAATCCATATATAGATCAACTATTTTGCAATCAGCTTGATGCTGATGAACATCCTTATTTCAAAGAAATTTGTCACCTCGAAGTGTCGGCACATGTACTGATTAAGCGCGACGGAAGCTGCGTGCAATATGTACCATTTAATAAACGCGCCTGGCATGCAGGAAAATCAGCCTATCAAGGACGTGAACGGTGCAATGATTTTTCTATTGGCATAGAACTTGAGGGTACCGAAACAATCGACTACACAGAACAGCAATATATTCAACTCGTGGCGGTGATTAGTGCGTTACTAAAAGCCTATCCGAATTTATCGACACAGCGGATTACCGGGCATAGTGATATTGCACCCGGACGAAAAATCGATCCGGGCGCATCGTTTGACTGGCAAAAGCTTTTGGGGATGTTAAATTAATTTTGAACGTTGTTTAGGCGAATGAATTCGCCCCCACAATAGATCAGGCGTCCATTGATTAAGTATTATTAAAAGGTAATATATCGCCATAAACATCCCTAAATAGCGCCATATTAAAACGACTATATTTAAAGAATTTAGGTGTTTTTTTTAATTGCATGTTAATATTATATTTCCAGTTTACCCATTGCAAGTTAC
>CANNNV010000090.1 GCA_947506155.1 Methylococcaceae bacterium | reverse complement strand
TCACTTATCCCACAGCGACGTCAATGCGGCGTCGAATATCGCTAAGTTTGACAGGCTTTTCAGCCTATCAAGGGGCGCTGTAAGCCGTCCTAATGTGGAACGATTTTAGTTACCATAAAGCCCCGTCCTTTAGGTCGGGGATTGTTTACGTATAATAACCCACTGTTTTCGACTCTGATTTGATTTAATGGAACCTTTATTGAACAAGGCACGCTTAGCCTGGGCTGTCACCGGCTCCGGTCATTATATAGAAGAATGTTTGGCTTTTTTGCTAACCCTGGATAATGTTGATCTTTACCTGAGTCTGGCCGGGGAAGAAGTATTAAAAATGTACGGCATCAGTCTCGACGAAGTCCGCCAGAAAATGCCGGTATACCGCGACAAAACCGCATCAGCGCCGCCGGTTGGTCATTTTTACAAGGGTTATTACCATACGTTTGTCATGGCACCGACCACCTCGAATACCGTCGCCAAATGCGTGCTGGGTATTGCCGACTCGCTGGTGACCAATCTTTATTCCCAGGCCGGAAAATGCCGGGTTCCCAGTATTGTTTATCCTTGCGATAACGCGCCGGAAATGGAAACCACAGCGCCGGGTGGAAAAGTCATGGTATATCCGCGCAAAATTGATCTCGAAGGCACGGCTAAATTACGCAAGTTTGAATACACGACGGTTGTGGACAGCGTCGACGAGTTGATCAATAACGTTAAAGCGCGCTTGCAAGCCTTGTCATGAGTGAACATATCCTGTTTATTACCGGCAAACTGGCGGAAAAGCAGCTGCGCAATATTCTCGAAAAAATGCAGCCGGATTTCACCTACACCGTGCATCAACTGGGGCTTAAAGTTGCCGCGTTGATGACCGCCGATATGATAGCCCGGCGCTTGACTGACACCTTTGGCGCTGACCGGATTATCGTGCCCGGACGCTGCCGGGGTAATCTGGAAGCCTTGTCTCAAGACTTAAAACTACCGGTAATCCGAGGCCCGGAGGAACTCAAGGATTTGCCGATGTTTTTCGGCAAGGCCGCCCAGCAGCTGGATTTAAGTCGCTACAGCGTCAAAATCTTTGCCGAAATTGTCGATGCGCCAAATGTCAGTGTCGAAGAAGTGCTAAGACGCGCCGACTATTATCGAAAAAATGGCGCCGATGTCATCGATATAGGTTGCTTGCCCAGCACCGATTTTCCGCATCTGGAAGACACTATTGGTGCTTTGAAACAGCAAGGCTTTACCGTTAGTATCGACTCACTGGAAGCGGCCGATTTGCTCCGGGGCGGCAAAGCTGGTGCCGATTACCTGCTCAGTCTACACGAATCGACCTTGTGGGTCGCCGATGAAGTGGCGGCAACGCCGATTATTATCCCGGAACGCCATGAAGACCTAGCCTCGCTGGATAGAGCAATCAAAATCATGCAGGCGAAAAATCGCGCCTTTATCGTCGATCCGATCCTGGACCCCTTGCATTTTGGTTTTACCCAGTCGATAGTGCGTTACCATCAGGTCAGAAAAAACCATCCCGATATTGAAATGATGCTGGGCGTCGGCAATATTACCGAACTGACCCATGCCGATACCGCCGGCATGAATACCTTGTTGCTGGGTATCTGTTCCGAGCTTAACATCAACCATATTTTGGCCACCGAAGTCAGTCGCCATGCCTGTCGTTCGATCAAGGAAGCCGATTTGGCTAGGCGCATCCTGTTTGCGGCGAAAGAGCATGACATGCTGCCCAAGCATATCGATCCCGGTTTGATGGCCTTGCATGAAACCGCACCCTTTCCCTACAGCCTGGAAGAGATCACGGAACTAGCCGGTCAAATCAGAGACCCTAGTTTCCGGGTGCAAATCAGCGCCGAAGGCGTACATATTTTCAACCGTGACGGCTTACACAGCGCCACCGATCCGTTCGAATTGTTTCCCAAATTGCAGCTTGAAAATGACGGCAGTCATGCGTTTTACCTAGGCGTGGAACTGGCTCGCGCCGAAATAGCCTGGCAATTGGGCAAGCGCTATACCCAGGACCAAGCCTTGAACTGGGGTTGCGCAACCGCCAATACCGAAATCACGGTTGATCTGCACAGCTTTAAACCGGCTGGAACCACGTTGAAAAAACCCAGCACAACCAGCAAATGAGAAGTTAACATGATCCAAGAAACCATCGTCGTCACCCAGAACAGCTCAGGTCTTGCCCATATTGCACCGATGGGGGTTCATACTGTTGCTGCGGGTGAATTTATCATCCTGCCCTTCCGGCCTTCAACCACGCTGAACAATCTGCTGGAACATAAATCCGCCGTACTCAATTATTGCGACGACGTGCGGGTGTTTGCTGGCTGCCTGACTGGACAGCGCGACTGGCCGTTAAAGCCCGCCGAAAAAATTACCGGCCAGGTGCTTGAGTGCGCTTTAGCTCATGTCGAAGTCGAACTGCTGCGTATTGAAGATGACGAGACCCGGCCCAAGTTATTTTGCAAAGCCGTGCATAGCGTCAATCATCTACCGTTTAAAGGCTTTAACCGCGCCCAGTATTCGGTGCTGGAAGCGGCCATTTTAATCAGTCGGCTGGACCGGTTGCCGCTGGAAAAGATCCAGGCAGAAATCGACTATTTGCGCATCGGCCTGGAAAAAACCGCCGGTGATCGTGAGCTGGAGGCCTGGTCCTGGCTGATGGCCGCGATCGAAAACCATATTGGAGCGCATTCATGACCGGCATGCTGGCCAGCGTTAACAGTGTCGAAGAAGCCTTGCTGGTGTTAAACGCAAACGTCGATATTATCGACTTGAAACAGCCCGCGTTAGGCGCTTTGGGCGCTTTGGAAAACGAATTAGTCAAAATCATTGTTGATAAAATTCAGGGCCGTAGGCCGGTCAGCGCAACCGTAGGCGATTTACCGATGCAGCCGAATATTGTTTTCCAAGCCGTCAAAGACATGGCTGCAACCGGCGTCGATTATGTCAAAATCGGCTTTTTCCCTGGAGGAGATTGGCTGGGAACGGTTGAAAAACTCGCTGAATTGACCGAAATTAAACTGATCGCGGTATTATTCGCCGATACCCAGCCGGATTTGACTTTCATAGCGGCACTGAAACAAGCCGGCTTTAACGGCGTGATGCTCGATACCATGAACAAAAAGACCGGCTCTCTCACCCAAGTCATGAATCCTGGCGACCTGGCGCAATTTGTCGGCCTGGCCCAGAAACATAACTTGCTGTGCGGACTGGCCGGCTCGCTAAGACGTCAGGACATAGCCGAACTTAAGCATTACCAGCCGGATTATCTGGGCTTTCGGGGCGCTTTATGCCGGGATCACCAGAGAACTGCACAGTTGGATGAACTATCGATAATTCAGATAAAATTGGCCTTAAATGAATGAATTCATCCTCGGTAAATAGCGACAATTTTGTCCTAGCTTTGCTGCTTAAATGGCTCAGCTATGCCTTTTTCGGAATTGCTCTGGCTATCACCAAGGTGCAAGCCACCGAAACCGTTCATTTACAGCTGCGCTGGCATCATCAATTTCAATTTGCCGGCTACTATGCTGCGATTGAAAAAGGCTATTACCAAAATGCTGGTCTTGAAGTCATCCTCCACGAAGCCTCCCCTGGCAAAACACCGACACAACAAGTCCTGCAAGGTCATGCCCAATACGGAGAAGCTAATAGCGAATTGTTGTTAGCGCGTTTGCGCGGCGAGCCGCTGGTTGCTCTGGCCGCTATTTATCAACATTCGCCTTCGATATTACTCGCACGCAAAGATTCTGGCATATTATCGCCTGAAGATTTAATCGGCAAAAAAACAATGATGGTAAATCAATTGGAAGACGCCGATTTTATTGCGATGTTCCATAACGAAGGCTTGGATATCGCCAACATTCAGCTCATACCCAGCAGCTATAACATTCAGGATATGGTCGATGGCAAGGTCGTTGCTTTTAACGCCTATACCAGCAATGAACCATATGTCCTGAAGCAGCAGGGTGTTGAATATACCGTGCTTAATCCGCGCAATTATGGTGTAGATTTTTACAGCGACGTGCTGTTTACCTCCGAACAAGAAATTAAAGACCACCCGGAGCGGGTTAAGGCCTTTCGGGAAGCCAGTCTCCAAGGCTGGCGTTACGCCATGGATCATCCCCAGGAAATTATTGATCTGTTGTTGAACAAATACCAGGTTAGCAAAGTTAGAGATCATCTTGAGTTTGAAGCTGAAGCCATGAAAAGCTTGATAATGCCCGACTTGATAGAAATAGGTCACATGAATCCCTGGCGTTGGCAGCACATGGCTCAGACCTTTGTAAACACCGGCATGGTTGCTAATGACCAGCTATTACAAGGCTTTATTTACAATTCAGACCCGGTGTCTGATAGAAAGAAACTAATAAAATACGCCTGGACGGCTGCAATTATCGCTATCATCCCCAGTGTTCTGGCGTTATTCATTTATGTTGCCTATCGCTCGCTAAAACGTGAAAACACCTTACGCAAACAGACTGAACATAAATTGCAAAGCAGTGAAAATCGCTTCAAAACCATGTTTAATCAGGCGCCGCTAGGCATTGCGTTAATCGATTCACTGACTGGGTGTATCTATACGGCGAATCCGATGTTTGCCAAAATTATTGGCAAAAGCTTAGAAGATCTATCGACTGTCAACTGGCTGAGCATCAGCAGTTCCGATAATATGAAGAACTATTTCAAAAATATGGCGCAGTTGAATACAGGGAAAATCAATTGGTTCAAGATGCAACAATACTATTTACATGACGGTGGCCAAGTGGTCTGGACCAACATGACGATTGCGCCGATACAGCATAAGGATAAACAGCAACGGCATCACTTGTGCATGCTAGAAGATATTACCGAGCGCAAACAAATTGATGAAGCGTTGCGCGAAAGCGAAAGCCGCTTTCGTGATTTATTCGAAAAAGCGCCGTCAGCCTACCACTCGCTGGATATAGACGCGAACATTCTCGATATCAACGAAACCTGGTTATTATTGCTCGGCTACACCCGCGCTGAAGTCATTGGTCATTTTATCGGTGATTTTATGGCTGATAATTCAGTAATAAAATTACACCAGGACTTTAACTATTTTAAAGACAAGGGACATATTGATGGCATGCTGTGCGAGTTTGTCAGTAAAGCGGGCATTCATCGAACGCTAAGTATTAATGGTCAAGTTTCTCGTGACAGTACCGGTAAATTTTTACGTACTCATAATATTCTGACCGATATTACTGAACTGATGGAAGCGAAAAATACAGCGGAAACTGCCAACAAAGCAAAAAATCTGTTTTTAGCCAATCTCAGTCATGAATTGCGCACCCCTTTAAGCGGCATTTTGGGCTTTACCAGCTTACTGCAAAAAAAAACCTCATTTGCTATCGAGGATCAGCAGCATCTTGGGATTATCAAGCAATGCGGTGACAACCTTTTAACGCTCATTACTGATCTACTGGATATTGCCACCATTGAATCCAATAAAATCAAATCAACGTCGAGTGTGTTTGATTTTGGCGTGTTGCTTAATAATATCGGCGAGATTTTCAAACTTCAGGCAGATCAAAAACAGCTGGCATTAATTATCCACTTGACCGCCATGCCTGATTACCTTGAGGGTGATGAGAAACACCTTTGGCAAATCCTAATTAATTTGCTTAATAACGCCATTAAATATACCGAGCAGGGGCGAGTGACGGTAAGTTCAGGCTATCAAAATGGAAAATTAACTATCTCGATTGAAGATACTGGCTGCGGAATTGCCCAGGAAAACCTAGAACAGATTTTTTCTCCATTTGTGCAACTCAATACCGGCGACTTTATAATGGAAGGCTTAGGCCTTGGACTGGCGATCACCCAACGGTTGATTAAACATATGGGTGGCGAACTATCCGTCACCAGTCAAGTTGGTATAGGCAGTGTCTTTTCGGTTTCAGTACCCTTGCTTGCTTGCGAAAAAAAGCTGCAGGCTATCAGCCATCAGCCAGCGTTCATAAAAAAACAACACGGTTTGAACCGGATATTAATTGCTGACGACAATGAAATCAATTTGTTGTTACTGGCTAACTTGCTTGAACTCCAAGGCTACCGGGTAGACTCGGCAATGAATGGCAAAATAGCCTTGCAATTAATCAACGAAAACCAGTACCAAATGGCCTTAATTGACTTAAATATGCCGGTCATGACCGGTTTGGAATTAGTGACAATTCTCCGTAGCGCAGGCAACCCATTAAAAATAGCCGCGATCAGCGCCTATGCCGATGACAACAAAGTAAGTGCAGCGCTCGCAGCCGGGTTTGATTATTACCTAACTAAGCCGATTGAGGAAGATAAGTTGATTGCATTGTTAAACTTACAATAAGAATTTATAAATCTGTGGAACTTTTCACCAACTGTCGTTACTAACTAACTGTGAATGTTTAACAAGATCCTTAAGGAGGACATATGTTTTTTTCGAAAAAATCTTTAACTTTGATGGCCACTATTGCGGTGCTTATAACTGAAAATGTGTGCTTTGCTGTTCCAGCTACGGAAGCGCCAGCCGGTTTTGATGGCAAAACCAATGGCTTGGTTGACCAGGGAACTTTTGATGCCGATCGAGTTACATTTGAAGAACGTGACACTATTGAAACTGGACTGGGACCTGTCTATAACGCCGAAGCCTGTTCGGAGTGCCATCAAAATCCAGTTACCGGCAGCGCCAGTCAGGTTGGCGTGGTACGTGCGGGCATTTTTGATGGTTCGAGCTTTAAGGAACTGCCTGGCGGTTCTTTGATGCAGGATAGAGCAATTAATGCCGCCATTCAGACTCGGGTTGATAACCGAGCAAATGTCAGAAGCTTTAGAGTATCGACGAATATTCTCGGCGACGGCTTTGTCGAAGCTATCAGTGATGAAACGCTAAAGCAAACGGCAGCGTTACAGCCAAGTCAAAGTGGCGGAGGTATTCAAGGTACAGCGGTTATGGTCGAGGTGCTAGAGGCGCCAGGCAACTATCGGGTAGGCCGATTTGGTTGGAAAGCCCAGCATGCCAGTTTGCTTTCTTTTGCAGGCGATGCTTATCGCAATGAAGTGGGTGTTACTAATCCATTGGTTCCAACAGAAGCTACCCCTAACGGTCGATCGGTGGCTGCCTTTGATACAACCCCGGATCCTGAAGACACAGGCGCCGATATAGCGGACTTTACCGTATTTATGCGTGCCTTGAAAACACCGCCTCGCGATACCGTATTAGCGGCTACGACGGCGGCCAGATCAGGGGAACAAAGTTTCCAAAAGACTGGCTGTGGAACCTGCCATGTCGCTACCTTTGTGACTGCGCCCACTGGAACTGTAATTAATGGTGGCACCTTCACCGTGCCGGAAGCTCTGGGCAATAAAACCATACATCCGTATAGTGACTTTTTGTTACATGATGTAGGAACCGGCGATGGTATAGTTCAAAATGGAGGGCCGTCCAGCCGAAACAAGCTTCGCACTGCGCCATTATGGGGTTTACGTACTCGAAGCCGGCTGTTACATGACGGCAGTGCACTAACTATAGCTGATGCTATTACACGTCATCGGGGTGAGGCCGGAAAAGTTGTCAATCAGTTTAATTTATTGGGCCAAAAGGAAAAGGATAATCTTCTTAGCTTTCTTAATTCCCTGTAGCTTAATGTGGGCGGTCAGTTTAAGGGAGGCGGTCAGCGCCCGCCTTTGCATCGCTGATTGCCTTTATAAACGCCATAACAGCTTACGCAACTCCTCAATCATCAGTACCGATCCGGCAACACTAATGGCCAACAGCCAATCCTGAGGCGTTAAGGCCGTGGTATGAAAAATCAACTGCGCAGGCTGCCAGTGCATAACCCCTATTTGCAACAATATCACCCCGAATACCGATAGCCACAGCCAACGGTTGGCACAAAAATGCTGGTTAAATGTCGAACCTTTTTCTGCACGGGCATTAAATACGTTAAATACCTGAAACAAGACAAACGTGGTAAAAGCCAAGCTGCTGGCATAACTTATATTGGTTTTCAGACCGTAAGACAACATACCCAAGGTACCAGTCGCCATGATCAGTCCAACACCAAAAAGATTACTAAAACGTCGTAATGACAATATCTGCGCCTTCGGATCTCTGGGTGCGTCATCCATGCTGTCGGAACGCACTGGATCAACACCTAGTGACAGCGCCGGCGGGCCATCCATGATGATATTGATCCACAGTAATTGTACGGCGGTAAATGGCACAGGCAAGGCCAGTAGCGGGGCAATAGCGACAGTCAAAATGGCGCCAATATTGGTGGATAGCTGGAAGCGTACAAACTTGATCATATTTTCGTAAATGCCACGACCTTCCTTGATAGCCTTGACGATGGTCGCAAAATTGTCATCGGTTAGGATCATCGCGGCCGATTCCCTCGCGACATCGGTGCCGGTAATGCCCATGGCGATACCAATATCGGCGCTCTTCAATGCGGGGGCATCGTTGACACCGTCTCCGGTCATCGCAACCACATGGCCAGCAGTTTTCAAGGCCTTGATGATGCGTACTTTCTGCTCTGGCGCAATCCGGGCAAAGACGCCGATCTGATTAATCCGCAAGGCTAGTGCTTCATCATCCCAGGCGGCTAATTCTTCGCCGTCGATTACGTCACCCATCAAACCCAGTTCCCTGGCAATCGCAAAAGCTGTCACTTTCTGGTCGCCGGTAATCATATTGACCGCGATACCGGCCTTAAGACAGCGCCCGATCGCCTCACGCGCTTCGGCTCTGGGCGGGTCCATCAGACCAACTAAGGCGACAAAGTTAAGTTCCTCGATATAGTTAAATAGGTTGTCATGTGTAAAAGTTTCGGCAGGCAAGGTACGCACTGCTACGCCCAACACCCGTAAACCGGTGCCAGCCATACGCTGATTTTTAATATGCAATGCGCTATTGTCACCTTGGCATAACTTTAGCAAAATTTCCGGCGCGCCTTTGATAAATATCTTGATTTGGTCGTCTTGTTGGTGAAAGGTCGCCATGAATTTATGCTCGGCATCAAAAGGAATTTCAGCAATGCGCGGTAACTGCTGCGTAATCTGGTCTTTGTCGATACCACCCTTGGCGGCCAGCACCAACAAAGCACCTTCCATCGGATCACCGATTACCTGCTTATCCTGGATATGGCTGTTATTGCACAAAGTTAGAGCTATCAGCAAATCCGCCATATCTGCGACCGGCAAAATCTGACCGGCAAGCTCATAGCCTTCGCCGCTCACCTTATAATATTGACCTTGATAAAAAATAGATCGTGCCGTCATTTGGTTGACGGTCAAAGTGCCGGTTTTGTCGCTACAAATAACCGTGGTGCAGCCGAGGGTTTCGACGGCGGCCAGGCGTTTTACAATCGCGCGTTGACGCGCCATGCGGTGCATGCCTAAAGCCAAGGTTACCGTAACTACCGCCGGCAGACCTTCGGGTATCGCCGCTACAGCTAGTGCTATCGCGGTGAACGCAGTTTGCAATAAAGGCTCTCCACGCCACAAAGCCGTCATAAATAATAGCCCGATAATCGTAACTGCAATTAGCGCCAGCCGCTTACCCAGACTGTCCAGCTGTCGCTGTAACGGGGTAGCGGCATCTTTTTCTTTAGCCAAGAAGCCTGCTAATTTGCCAATTTCAGTATCCATACCGGTAGCTGTCACCAGCAGGGTTGCACGGCCACGGGTTATGGTGTTATTCATATACAGCATGTTACTGCGCTCAGCCAGCGGTATTGTTGCCGATTCAAATGCCTTTGCCTGTTTGGCAACCGGCATAGATTCCCCTGTCAGCGAGGATTCATCAACTTCCAGCGTGTGACAAGACAGAATACGGCCATCGGCGGGAATTTTGTCTCCGGCCTCCAAATTGACTATGTCTCCTGGCACCAGTTGCTCAGCAGGCAACTCCATAATGCGACCTTCACGGATCACCTCGGTTTGCAATGCGAGCATAGTCTTAAGTGCTGCCAGTGATTTTTCAGCCTGAAATTCCTGATAAAAGCCCAGTAATGCATTAATCACCACCACCACCAAAAGCACAGCGCCATCTTGTAAATCTCCGATCAGAGCTGCCAAAATAGCCGCCATCAGCAGCACTAGAATCAGAAAGCTTTTAAACTGAGATAGTAATAAATGCCAAACGGTACGCTGCGATTTTTCTGTCAGCCGGTTAGGGCCGTAATGGCTCAAACGCTCGGTGATAATTTTTTGGCTCAAACCGGAGATGGAATCGGAAGCCTGCGCCAACAGCGCGGCCTCCGGTGATAGCTTATGCCAGTCAACTGTTGTAGGTTGCTGCTGTTCATGCTGTTGCAGTCTTAGCCAGGCTTGCCATACCGATAACAGTACCGCCAATATTACCGGGCCTAAAAATAAGCCGACTGCACCGAAGGCTGAAAGTCCGCCTAGTACACCGAACAGCACCACTAAAAAAGGCACTCGACTGGCGCCGCTGATAACCAGTGGCCGGATCACATTATCCACCGTGCTGACTACCAGAAAACCCCAGAACAATAGTCCTGCACCTTGCCAGACCTGGCCGGTCAGTAGTAGCAACAAGCTGATTGGTAGCCAGACCAATGTTGCGCCCATCGGAACCAGCGCCAGTAATGCGGTCACAGCACCGAACAGCACCGGCGCCTGAACCCCTGCGACAGAATAACCTAAGCCTGCCAGTATGCCTTGGCCCAGAGCCGCAAGCACCAGACCATAAACCACGGCCCGAGTCGTTAAACCGGCAGCTTCCAGATAAACATGCTGATATTTCCCTAAATAACGCACCAAACCTTGTTGCACTTGTTTGACTGCTTCGTCACCGTCACGAAAACAAAAAAACACCGTCACCAAAATCACGCCTAGCTTTATTACATAGCGGCCTATGCCGCCGAGAAACGTGGCAAAATCGCCTGCCCATTGCCGTGCCCAGTCGGCAAATTGCGTAATCATTCCCGTCTGATCATCGATTAATCGATCCAGCCATAGCTGTGCCGCATGGCCTAGCCAGGGAATACGATGAATAAACTCAGGCAGCCGATAACTACCCTGACTCAGGCTGCTGACTAAGGCTTGATACGCTGTTTCCAGTTCGCCTTGTAGCATAGAGACCAGCCAGTAAACGACTAGGAACATCACGGTAGCAATGATTAAAGTCATCATTGCCGCACTGAGTGTGGCTTGGTTTTTAAATTGCTGTCTTAAACAACGGTAAGCCGGCCATGCTACATAGGCAATAATTAGCGCCCAAGTCAGCGTCAGCAAAAATTCACTCAGCACCATGAAACTCAAGATTAAAAGACCGGTTAGCAGAATGCCGGGAATGAGCTGGCGTATCGGCGTATTATTTAAAGCATCATTCATCGGTTTTTGCGCGAGATACCCCGTCCTTTAGGTCGGGGAGGGATAGCGCGTCGGTGTTAGCCGACCCAGCTCATGCAGCTCCTATTGCGTTTGCTATCTTTAAAAAATTAGGTGCTTGTCTTTCCAAGCGGTCAACCCGTG
>CANNNV010000089.1 GCA_947506155.1 Methylococcaceae bacterium | reverse complement strand
CTTTTCGTCACTGGCAACAGTGAGAGCCGGTTGTAATCATTGTCGAAGGGAGATTGCGGGAAACCGCAGCGTTACTAGCCCCTTACGGGGATACCCTCACGGGTTGACCGCTTGGAAAGACAAGCACCTAATTTTTTAAAGATAGCAAACGCAATAGGATCTGCATGAGCTGGGTCGGCTAACACCGACGCGCTATCCCTCCCCGACCTAAAGGACGGGGTATCTCGCGCAAAAACCGATGAAACAGTTGCGATATTAAAACTGAGGAAAACTAAATTTGGAAATATCACAAATAGCCTGGAAGAAATAACAGCGTTGTTTACCAACGGCACTGCGGTATTCGTCACACTAATTTGAATCTAGTCGATGTGGCTTAACCCTCTACGTGAATGAAAAGACTATTATGGAAATTATTTATTTTTTATTGCATTTACTCAAAGATCCGCTGACGACGCTGCAAGATTTCCTGGCGCATTACGATATGCTGACCTATGCGATTTTAGCGGGAATTATTTTTGTCGAAACCGGCTTAATTATCATGCCCTTATTGCCCGGCGATTCTTTGCTTTTTGCGGTAGGTTTATTGGCCGCCACGACAGGAAAGCTGGATATTCAAATCATTATTCCATTGCTGATAGCGGCAGCTTTGCTGGGCGATAATATCAATCATTTTGTCGGTAAAAATTTTAGCCAGTTCATTAAATCCAGAAACCAAATTCTATTTTTTAAACAGGACTACCTGATACAAACTGAAGCTTTCTATGAAAAACACGGCGGCAAGGCCGTTATTATGGCTAGATTTATACCCATTGTTCGTACCATAGCACCTTTCGTAGCCGGTGCCGGCAATATGAAATATTCAAAATACATTATTTTCTGCATAATGGGAGCGACACTTTGGGTGACGAGCATCACCTTGACCGGATATTTTCTCGGTTCAAATATATGGGTAAAAAACAATTTTGAGAAGGTTGTTTTAGGCATTATTTTTGTTTCTATCATGCCTATGCTTTGGCAATTTGCACGGATTAAAGTGCTGAAAAAAGGCTAATGCGTGAGTCCAGAGTCCCCAGAAAACAGTTTTGATATAAAAATATTTTTAAAAAATCTGACCACACGCCCCGGCATTTACAAAATGCTAAATGAGCAGGGTGAGATTATTTATATCGGCAAGGCCAAAAACCTTAAAAATCGCGTCTCCAGTTATTTTAACCAGCAAACTGCGTCGCTTAAACAACAGACCATGGTCGCTAAAATTGCGAGCATTGAAGTTACTTTGACGCATACCGAAGGCGAGGCGTTGTTGCTGGAATGTCAGCAGATTAAACGTCATAAACCCAGATACAATATTTGCTTGCGCGACGATAGATACTATCCCTATATCTTTCTCTCCAGTGAGCATGATTTCCCCCAAATCACCCTGCATCGCGGCGCAAAAAAGAAAAAAGGTAAATACTTTGGCCCCTATCCGGGGATAGGTGCTATCAAGGACAGCCTGAAGTTACTGCAACGAATTTTCCCAATCCGGCAGTGCGAGGATAGTTTTTATAACAACCGTTCTCGGCCCTGTTTACAGCATCAAATAGGCCGATGCACTGCACCTTGCGTGAATTTGATTGATAAGGCGCACTATGCGCAGGACGTCGACAATACAGTGCTGTTTCTGGAAGGCAAAAGTAGTTTGCTGATCGATCAATTGATAGCAAAAATGGAAGTGGCTGCAGGCAAGCTTGAGTATGAGCAAGCAGCGGGCTTGAGAGACCAGATTTTAAAATTACGCTCGGTACTGGAAAAACATTTTGTTGATGGTGAACGGGGCGATGTCGATATTATTGCCTGCGCGACCAAAGCTGGCGTGGCCTGCATTCAGGTATTTTTTATTCGTAACGGCCAGCATCTGGGTAATAAGGTATTTTTTCCCAGCAATATCGACCAGCATGAACCCTCAGCTATCGTACAGGCATTTATTCCACAATATTATCTGGATAAACAGCCTCCTCATGAGTTGATTGTCAGTCATGAACCCGCAGAAATTGCTTTATTAATGGAAGTATTGTCAGTTCAAGCAAAATATACGGTGGCTATCTCTCCGAAAGTCAGGGGCGAACGCTTGAAATGGCTGCTACTGGCCTGCACCAATGCCGAAAATTCTTTGCAAAGCAAGTTAGCTGATAAACAAGGGATGTATGCGCGATTCCTCAGTTTGCAACAGGAATTGGCTTGTAAGGAAACGCCAAAACGCCTGGAATGCTTTGATATTAGTCATACTCAGGGTGATCACACGGTTGCCTCTTGTGTAATTTTTGACCGGGAAGGACCAGTTAAATCAGCTTATCGCCGGTTTAATATAACAGGCATCACCGGTGGCGATGATTATGCGGCGATACATCAAGCGGTGTTCAGGCGATTTAAGCGGCTAAAACAAGGTGAGCATGAAGCCCCTGACATATTATTCATAGACGGAGGCAAAGGCCAGGTGCATGAAGCGCAAAAGGCATTGGCGAAATTAGACATAAACAATGTTATGATAGTGGGTGTTTCCAAAGGGCCGGATAGAAAACCCGGCATGGAAAAGCTGATCTTGGTGGAGCAGGATCAGCCGATAGATATAAATCCGGGCGCGAGTGGTTTATTGTTGATTCAACATATTCGTGATGAAGCGCACCGGTTTGCAATAACAGGACACAGACAACGCCGAGGTAAGGCTAAAAAACAATCATCTCTGGAATTTATTCCAGGATTAGGGCCTAAACGGCGACAAATTTTATTGAAACAATTTGGGGGGCTGCAAGGTATTTCACAGGCTGGCGTGGATGCACTTTGCAGCGTAGACGGCATTAGTCGTCATTTAGCACAACGGATTTACGAACTATTTCATCATCAAGATGATAATTGAATTTAATTTACCTACCAATCTCACGCTATTAAGAATCGCGTTAATTCCGTTATTAATCGTGGTTTTTTATCTACCCTGGGCCTATTCGAATCTCGCCAGTACGCTGATTTTTATGATTGCGGGATTTACTGACTGGCTGGATGGCTATCTTGCTAGAAAAATGCAACTAGAAACGCCATTTGGTGCTTTTTTGGATCCGGTGGCAGATAAGCTGATGGTGGCTATGGTTCTGGTACTCATCGTTCAGCAGCAGGGTAGTGCTTATTTGGCTATTCCTGCCGCAATTATTATCGGCAGAGAAATAACGATCGCATCGCTACGGGAATGGATGGCAGAGATCGGTCAGCGGGCGCAGGTCAAAGTTTCACAGCTGGGTAAATGGAAAACTACCTCGCAAATGCTGGCAATAGGAATGTTGTTATATCATGACGATTTGCTGAATATACCGATTAATTATTGCGGTTACGGCTTGCTATATATTGCGGCGATATTGACCTTATGGTCGATGGTTAATTACTTAAAGGCAGCACTGGCAGTGTTGACTACAAAATAAATTAGGAGTCTGCCTAGGTAGACTGTTTAAATTTTTTCACTCACATATCAATACAGCGCATTGAATCAGTTGTTAAAGAAAAGCATGAATCAAGAAATAGAAGATATTCAAATTAAATCTGAAGTACAGGATGAAATATTACTGGCAGCCTTGAAATTATTTACTGAGAAAGGTTATTTCAATACATCGTTAATCGATATTAGGGATGCTGCCGGCATAAAAACTACGGGCAGTCTCTATCGGTACTTCAAAACTAAACAGATGATTGCAGCCCAGTTGTATGAAACTATTCTCCATAGCTTAAGTATTTCGATAGACGAGATAAAAGCCAATAATGAAAAATCATCAGAGCAATTAAGAGCCATAGTCGATTTATTATTCAAGTTAACCGATGATGCACCTAGTGTAATGCGTTTTTTGTTGGTATTGAACATCAAAGAGTTTTTGCCGGAAGCAAAGCCGTTACATGAAGTTGACGCTTTCCTGAAAATCATCAAGATTATCGAGGAAGGTGTCGCAACTGGAGAAATTCGCAACATTACCCCGCAGCTAGGCTACGTCCATTTTTTTAGTATTATTGACAATATATTACGATTTAAATTAAGCGGCTTTCTTGATAGGAAAGCAGATGCCTATCAAGCGCAAGCTTGGCTTGCTGCATGGAATACTATCGCTAAAAAGTGAGTCGCTATTTTGTTTGTATAACTAAACAACTGTTTAAAGTAGGTGATTTTGAGTCAGGAACTGGGAGATCAACTTAGTTACCCGCTGTCTTTTACTCATTCAAATTTTGCAACTGGAATCCTGTTTGGACAGCTAAATCAACTGTTACTACCTGAAACTTGTAAAATCGGCTATTAAAGATTGCATGCGTTACTAAATTAGAGGTGATATTTTTTATGATTAACCAAGAATTACGGCCCCCATTTCCTCCCTTTACGGCTGAAACGGCTGCCCAAAAAGTTAGGGCTGCCGAAGATGGTTGGAATAATAAAGATCCACAGCGTGTCGCCTTGGCCTATACAGTCGACAGCCAGTGGCGAAATCGTGCCGAATTTCTGACAGGACGCGAGCAAATCATAACGTTCCTGAGCAAAAAATGGGCTAAAGAGCATAAGTATCGCTTGATAAAGGAACTTTGGGCCTATGAAGGCAACCGAATTGCAGTGCGCTTTGCCTACGAGTGGCATAACGACAGCGACGCATGGTTTCGTTCCTATGGCAATGAAAATTGGGAATTTGATCAAAACGGTTTGATGCAGCGCCGCTATGCAAGTATCAATGATTTGCCGATTGAAGAAACTGAGCGTAAATTCCATTGGCCGCTGGGCCGGCGTCCTGACGATCATCCGGGCTTAAGCGACTTGGGTTTGTGACCGGATTAGGCTATCGCTAAGCTCACAGTCATGTACTTTCAGCTGTTGAAACACAGTGTTTATTCCTCGCCAGCTTTCGTTATCGATGAAGTAAAGCTGACGCAATCCCTGGAAACGCTAGCCGAGCTACGAGAAAAGTCGGGCTGCAAGGTTTTATACTCACTTAAAGCTTTGCCTTTTTCAACAGTGCTGGACATCGCAAAACCTTTTGTTGACGGCTTTTCAGTCAGTTCCTTGTTTGAAGCGCGACTGGCTGACGAAGTTTTATCAGGGCAGGGCAGTATTCACTTGACCACACCCGGTATCAGGCCAGATGAAATTGATGAGCTGGGTGTAGTGTGTACGCACATCAGTTTTAATTCGCTGAGCCAGCATCAGCGCTATGCCGAGGCGACTCAGGCGCACAGTTCTGTCGGTTTGCGGGTTAATCCCAAATTGTCTTTTCTGAGCGATGAGCGTTTTGATCCATGTCGGCAGCATTCCAAGCTCGGCGTGGCTGTTGAGGATTTGACGGGTCTGGAGCAAGTTCAGGGTTTGCAGGTGCATAGTATTTTTTCAGCCACCGATTTTATTCCATTAATTAAAACCCTAGCCAAGCTTGAACAGTATTTAGGCGTGGGCTTGGCCCAACTGGAGTGGTTGAATATCGGTGGCGGTTATTTGTTCCACCAAATTGAACATCAGCGCCCCTTTATCGACTTGGTGAAAAAGCTTAAACAGGAATACGGTCTTGAAGTCTATATCGAGCCGGGCAAGGCGGTCGTAGGCCAGGCCGGACATTTAGTGGCGACCGTGCTGGATAGTTTTGTCAGTGACGGCCTAACTATCGTGATACTGGATAGCTCGGTTAATCATAACCCCGAAGTATTTGAATATCAGCGTCAGCCAGAGTTACACGAACATGAGCCAGAGGGTCACCATGTCGCGATGCTGGCTGGCTGCACCTGTCTGGCCGGCGATGTATTCGGAACCTATCGATTTAAACTGCCGCTGCAGCTCGGAGATAAGGTGGTATTTAACAATGTTGGCGCTTATAGCTTGATCAAGGCGAACCGGTTTAATGGCTATAATTTTCCGGATATTTATCTGGCTAATGCGCTGGGGGTGAAAAAGCTGAAACACTATGATTATCAGGATTATCGTCAGCAATGGCGGGCTGATTAGGTTGTTCTCTTGATTATTAGAATTTCCTTGTTGCTGATTCTATCTGCCTTGCCGGTATTTCTAGGGGTGGAGTTGTTATTATGGCTGGCTATGCCCAGTCTTGCCGGCGGCTTAACTCTGCTGGGCTCGGCTATGCTGTTAAGCGGTTTTGCAGCGTTACTGGGCACTGGTTTGGTGGCTATGCTGAAAGCCATCAGCCGCTCCATAGTCGATTATTTTTCGTCAAAACAGCGAATACAAAGACGATCCTGGTTTGTACAAGCCCGGCAGCAGCAGCTTAACATGCTGTTTCATTTTAAAACCACGCAAATACAAAATGTCCATGAGCGGTACAAAAATCGATTGTTAACACGCAATAATCAGCAACAACTACGCCTGTTATCGAGCGCCATTGATAAGCAGCTGTTATTGCTTAAAGCAAAACTTTCTGCCCCCACTTATCTACAATTACGACAAGATTATGCCCAATACCGGGCCCAGCAGGATTTTGCTGCCTTGATAAATTTGCAACAAAAAATAGCCAGTCTTTAACATGAATATTTTTAATCCTATTATTAAGCTGTTTTATTCGCTTAAAGAGGAAAAACTGAAATGGCAACAAGATCATCAGGGCAGCGAGGCAACACTTAAGCATGCCCGGGTGCTGGCCGAGAAAGCCTTGGAAGCTGAATTGAAAAAGAAAAGCGTAAGACTGGCGCATGACATTAGCCTGCTCAAGACTCAACATAATGCTGAGTTGACTATGTTTAAAATTAAATGCAAACAGGATGTTAAGGATTATCAGCAGTATCTGGTCGCGCTGGATCAGCTTAAAGCCTCAATTCAGGCCAGTTATATCCATTTGCCGGAAGCGGTCGCCTTCACCATACATCATCATGCGAAATATTTACTGAATAAAATGTGGGTAGCTGACGATTTTGAACAGAAAATGCAGCATGAAATGCAGTTGATCCGGTTTATGACCACGGTACATGAAGATGCGCGCTTGCATCTTGAAGGCGCGACGACTGAGGATTTGCCGGAGCGCACGCTCAAATTGCTGCAACAACAGTGACAAAGGAGCTTTAGTCGTGATGGTCACGACTAAAGCCCGAGTTTTTACGCCAGCTTTGCCTTTATAAAGTCAATAATGTCGGCAAACGGAATTTCTTCGTTGGCCTCGGCTGTCCTGGCTTTATATTCAACCGTGCCTGAATCCAGGCCACGATCACCAACCACGATGCAATGCGGGATGCCAATCAATTCCATGTCGGAAAACATAAAACCGGCGCGAACTTTTCGGTCATCAAATAATACCTCAATGCCTGCCGCTAGCAAATCCTGGTAAAGTTTTTCCGAGGCGACTTTCAGGCGCTCGGACTTGTGCATGTTCATCGGGCACAGCGCCACCTGAAAAGGCGCCAGATGGGTAGGCCAGATGATGCCTTTATCGTCATGGCTTTGTTCGATGGCGGCCGCGACAACCCGGGAAATTCCGATACCGTAACAGCCCATGGTCATAATCTGATTTTTACCGCCTTCGTTGATTACGCCGGCTTTCATAGCCTCGCTGTATTTAGTGCCCAGTTGAAAAATATGGCCAACTTCAATACCGCGAGCCAAGGTGATAACGCCTTTGCCATCGGGACTCGGGTCGCCTTCAACCACTCTGCGGATATCTTCGATTTGCACCGGTACTGGCAAATCGCGTTCCCAGTTGACGCCTTGATAATGTTTGCCGTCCTGATTGGCGCCGCAAACAAAATCGGACATTAAGCTGACACTACGGTCGGCGATAATCTTGATATTTAAGCCTATCGGGCCGATAGAGCCGGGTTTGCAGGCGCAGACGCTGGCTACTTGCTCATCGCTAGCAAATTCCAGCGGGGACAGCACACCGTCAATTTTTATGGCTTTGATTTCATTAAGATTGTGATCGCCTCTTAATAACAGCGCCACCAGAGTGTCGTCTTCGCCTTTAACAATCAAGGTCTTCAAGCATTGGGTATCGGGAATATTTAAAAAACTGCAAACCTCTTCGATGCTGTGCTGAGCAGGTGTATCTATCAGCGTTAATGCGCTTGTAGCCGCACCGCGAGAACCGGCTGGCATCACGGCTTCGGCTTTTTCCACATTCGCGGCGTAATCGCCTTCGGTTGAAAACGCAATCGCATCTTCACCGGAATCGGCCAGCACATGGAATTCATGCGAAATAGCGCCGCCTATCGAACCGGAATCAGCGATAACTGCGCGAAACTTCAAGCCCAGATGGGTAAAAATATTGGTATAAGCCTGATACATCGCATCATAAGTGACTTGTAACGAGTCCTGATCCAGATGGAAGGAATAGGCATCTTTCATGATGAATTCGCGGGAGCGCATCACGCCGAAACGGGGACGGATTTCATCGCGGAATTTCGATTGTATCTGGTAATAGGTGATCGGCAGTTGCTTGTAGCTTTTGATTTCGTTGCGCGCCAGGTCGGTAATGATTTCTTCGTGCGTGGGCCCTAGGCAAAAGTCGCGGTCATGACGGTCTTTGAGTCTAGCCAGTTCCGGGCCGTATTGTTCCCAGCGTCCGGTTTCCTGCCAGAGTTCGGCGGGTTGTAAACCGGGCATTAATACTTCCAGTGCGCCAGCTTTTTCCATTTCTGCGCGAGTGATTTTTTCGACTTTGCGCATGACTCGCAAGCCGAGAGGTAGCCAAGTGTAAAGGCCTGCGGCCAGTTTTCGTATCAGACCGGCGCGGATCATCAGTTGATGGCTGGCTATTTCAGCATCAGCCGGTGTTTCTTTAACGGTATTGAGCGGGAATTGAGTAGTACGCATTATGTTTTTAAAGGGCTGGGCAAGGAAAAGCGTCTATTTTACAGATTTAATGGCGGATTAGTCACCGTTTGATGTATCTGGATAATAATCAACGGTCACTTTACACTGCAATGAAATAGGACTAAAATGGTCCTGAATTATTTGGAGCAGTTTAAATATGTTACGGCTGAGTAAGTTAACTGATTATGCGACAGTCATTTTAAGTTTTATGGCTAGAGATACGATACAAGTGCATGCGGCTGTTGAAATAGCCACGGTGACCGGTATCGCTTTGCCTACGGTCAGTAAAATTCTCAAGTTGCTGGTTAACGCCGATGTGTTGGTTTCTACGCGCGGTGCCAAGGGCGGCTATGTTTTAGCCAGAACGCCTGAAACAATCAGCGTTGCAGCCGTTATCAACGCGCTGGAAGGGCCGATTGCGCTGACCGAGTGCAGTATTTCCCAGCAGGGTTGCGAGCAGGCATCAGGCTGTGACATTCGGGGCAGTTGGAGTTTGATTAACCAGACCATTCATAATGCCCTAGAGTCAGTAACCTTGGCCGATTTAATCAGACCTGTCGTGCCGGTAGAAGTGTTGATTCCGGTTTCCAGTTTATACCGATAGGCAGACTATGCTCCGGCATTTTTTGCAATCATTACATCCTTGTAATTAAGAGATTTTTATGTCAGCAAGCGCACAAGAAATTAACCATTTGATCAGCCAGGATTACAAGCAGGGTTTTGTCACTGAACTGGAAACCGATACTTTCCCTCCGGGATTGGATGAAGCGGTTATACATCGGTTGTCGAAAGTTAAGAATGAACCTGAATTCATGCTGGAATACCGGCTGAAAGCCTTTCGTCATTGGCAGACGCTGAAATCGCCGGACTGGGCATTCGTCAATTTTGAGCCTATCGATTATCAGGCTATCAGTTATTATTCGGCGCCCAAACGCAAGGAAGACGGTCCGCAAAGCCTGGACGAGATCGATCCGCAAATACTGGACGCTTACAAAAAACTGGGTATTCCGCTGGATGAGCAGGAGCGTCTGGCCGGTGTTGCAGTCGATGCGGTTTTTGACAGCGTGTCGGTTGCGACCACTTTTAAGGGCAAACTGAAAGAGGTAGGTGTTATTTTTTGTCCTATTTCAGAAGCCTTGCGCGAACATCCGGAACTAATCAAACAGTATTTAGGATCGGTCGTGCCGCATACAGACAATTATTTCGCGGCCCTGAATGCGGCCGTGTTTACTGATGGCTCTTTTGTTTATATTCCCAAAGGCGTGCGTTGCCCGATGGAGTTATCGACTTATTTTCGTATCAATGCGGCCAACACCGGGCAGTTTGAACGAACCTTGATTATTGCCGATGAAGGTAGTCATGTGTCTTATCTGGAAGGCTGCACCGCGCCGATGCGCGATGAAAACCAGCTGCATGCAGCCGTAGTTGAATTGATCGCGATGAAAGATGCCGTGATCAAATACTCTACCGTACAAAACTGGTATCCGGGCGATAAAAACGGTTTGGGCGGCATTTACAATTTCGTAACCAAGCGCGCCGATTGCCGGGGCGATAATTCCAAAGTGTCGTGGACCCAGGTGGAAACCGGTTCGGCGATTACCTGGAAATATCCCAGCTGCATCCTGACCGGTGACAATTCTACCGGCGAGTTTTATTCGGTGGCGCTGACCAATAATTATCAGCAGGCCGATACCGGCACCAAGATGATCCATATCGGCAAGAACACCAGCAGCACCATTATTTCCAAAGGCATTTCAGCTGGCAGGGCGCAGAACACTTATCGCGGCTTGGTCAAGGTGTTAAAAAGCGCCGAAAACGCCCGTAACTATACCCAGTGTGATTCCTTATTAATCGGTGATCAATGTGGCGCGCATACCTTTCCGTATATTGAGGTCAAGCAGCCTTCGGCTCAAATTGAGCATGAAGCGACTACGTCCAAGATCAGCGAAGACCAGTTATTCTTTTGTCAGCAACGCGGACTTTCAGCGGAAGATGCGGTGTCGATGATCGTCAATGGTTTTTGCAAGGAAGTGTTTCGGGAACTGCCGATGGAATTTGCGGTAGAGGCTCAGGCGCTGTTGGGCTTGAGTTTAGAAGGGTCGGTGGGTTAGTCACTCCGCTGTAACAAGTGCGCCGGTGTCGTCATACCCGCCGGAAAGCGGGTATCCAGTGCCAGGGATGGCGATCTGTATACGTCCATGTAGCCTGGATTCCGGCAATCCCTGCCGGAATGACGGGCTTAAACAAACTTGTATATAAAAACGGTGGCAGTCAGATTGATGACTAAATATGAAATGATTATTTACTGGAGCGAAGAAGATCAACTCTTTATTGCCGAAGTTCCGGAATTAGCGGGTTGTATGGCGGATGGTGACAGTTATCAGGAAGCGGTTAAGAATGCTGAACGGATTATTGGTGAATGGATAGAAACCGCAGTGGAACTGGGGCGATATATTCCTGAGCCTAAAGGGCGGTTGTTGTACGCTTAAACTATAGCGTAAAGAAGTTAAAGTCTCGATTAGTCAGGCACAGTGAGCAGGGTCTATTTTTGAAAACTAATTTAAACGGTAAATTGAAATGGAATTACTAGATCAAAATAACACTCTTGAGAAACTCCTTGGCTCAATCAAAGAAAATCATAGCGAAGAAACAAAGGGCAGAGCAACTGAACTTTTAAATAAGCATGATGAGGCTGCATCCAATCTAGGTGTCAAGGATTTTTTCACATACGAGTGTGACGAAAGTCAATCACCCCGCCCTGAAGGACGGAGCTTGTAAAAGCTAGGTTGACCAGACTAAGCGCTAACACAGTGCTACGATTACAATAGGTCGTTAAGACGTACCAGCGAATGCTTCCTTAGTTCGCTGCTCTAAAAGGATCGGATCACGCTGGGGAAAGGTAAAGCCCCGAAGGTTCTTTTCGTCACTGGTAACAGTGAGAGCCGGTTGTAATCATTGTCGAAGGGAGATTGCGGGAAACCGCAGCGT
>CANNNV010000088.1 GCA_947506155.1 Methylococcaceae bacterium | reverse complement strand
ACTTATTGCCCGCAACGATGGTTATGGGTACAAGTTTCAACCCAAGATAGCAAACGCAATAGGAGCTGCGTGAGTTGGGTCGGCTAACGCCGACACGCTATCCCTCCCCGACCTGAAGGACGGGGTATCTCGCGCAAAAATTGATGAAACTCTCTGTTTTTATCGTGTTGTTGAGCATTTTTTCTGAATGCTCTTCATCACCTATTGTCAATAATTGGGCGACGGTCAAGCAAGCAGCTAAAATTAGTGATAGCCCGCAAAGCATCGGTACTTATACGGCGGGTTGTTTAAGCGGGGCGGTTTCGTTACCTCAAAATGGTGCGGGCTATCAACTGATGCGCCCGACACGTGGCCGATCCTATGGACATCCAGATTTAATACAATTTATTGAAAGCTTAGCTAAGACGACACAGTTACAACACTGGGGAGTCTTGCTGATTGGTGATCTAGGGCAACCTCGGGGAGGACCGACTCCAAGTGGGCACCGCAGTCATCAAACAGGACTTGATGTTGATATCTGGTATTTACTATCAGCGCAGGCAGCAATCCGAAGTCTTCAGTTTAATGAGCGAGAAACTTGGAATGCGCCCTCGGTTCTTGCCGCTGGTTCCGATGCCATTGATGACAGCCAATGGTCAATAGCTCATGAAAAAATACTTGAGACCGCTGCACAACAAGACGAAGTAGACCGCATCTTTGTTAATCCCAGCGTTAAACGTCTATTATGTACACGTCAGACCAACCATGACTGGCTGAGAAAAATTCGTCCGTGGTGGGGGCATGCTGATCATTTTCATGTGCGTTTAAAATGCCCGTTGAATAATAAAAATTGCGCAGACCAGGAACCGCTACCCCAAAACGCGGGTTGCGATGCCTCGCTAGCTTGGTGGTTTTCAGAGGAAGCCAAAATACCAGCTCCTACTTCCAAAAAAACCGAAGCCCCGGCACTCCCGGCGCTATGTAATACTGTTTTAAAAGCACAAGTTAGATTAACCCTTTCTCATCCCGAATCGCAACTATAAAGCCCAATCCGTCATCCGTTGCAATAAAATCGGACAACTCAAGTCTTAATTTATCCAGCGCGTTATCAAGAGTTTCGTGCGTTACCTGATGAAATGAAGGCAGCATGGTTGAGGCATTATGGTACTTTAAAATATCCAGTAATATTCTAGCTTGTTCAATGGTATATCGATGTTTCACAACTACTCCATAGGGTAGGAAAATAAACGGTTATATTTTTTTACACAATCTTGAGAGATTCAAGCTAGGGATAGATTCCTGGCTCGATATACCTAAATACACGTAGTTAAAATACCATGATTTGAGTATGTTTTTTTACAATTATTTTCCCTATAATTTGTCCAACGGCGGGACGAAAAATACGCACTCAGGCTTAATGGTTAACCCAGTATTATTTATTAGTTACCACCAGCTAGAAAGCAATTGTTTTTAATTATATCAAGTTCTTATCGAAAATGTCTGCGATTCGTACTTGACATTCGTGTGGTTTCATAGACTTCACCTATAAAACACTTCGTTTACGACAATAAGCCCTATGGTTCCGACACTGGAACATCTCGGTTGGTTAAAATTTTAATAATTAAGGCTAGAAACCAATAAAAAAATTCACTGTCTTATTGTTGGTAGCAGAAGACAATCTTTGTCAAACCATTAGTCCAATTAGGAATTTGAAATGAAAAAACAACAACTCAATAACGGACAAGAACACGACGGACAACAGGATAATAGCGATAGTAAGTCATCTGTTAAATTATTAGAACCTAAACGCAGTGTTGCCTTTCATGAAGCAGGACATGCAGCTGGAATCTATTTAAATAACAAAGCTAAACAGCTTTCAGAGGTTTCTTTTAAGATTATTTTTAAAGCCGTGAACGGCAAGACAGGAGCAGATGTCATGGTTTATCATTCAATCAACGATGATTGTATTGCTCGAGTAGAAGCAGGAAATTTTTTACCCTTTATCGATAGTTTGAGGTATGAAGTAGCTGAGTATAATGAAACACATAGGCAAGTAGTCGATGATTACAGAAAAGCGGTTGAGATGGATATCATTAATTTACTTATCGGCCCCTTGGCTGAAGCTAAAGATGTCGCTGACACCGATAATGAACTATTTAACCATAGCTTAGTCAATCTGGATGCGTTAAAAAATTATGGCGGCAGTGCCGATGTTGGTCTAGTTAATGAATATTTACAATCGTTCTCCACCGATAGACAACAAAGAAATGAAAAGTCGGATGAACTGTTTAACATCGCATTTAATTTTGTAAATGATAATAAAAATTGGGTAATTATCACAAAATTAGCGAATTATATCTTGGAGAGTTCTGACGCCGTTAGTCATTGCGATGAAATTATTATTCAGTATGAAGATATTGTTTTAGTGCTTGATCAGGCTATAGAAAATTATCAAGATGTGGAACGTCGTTTAAGCCGACGACACTAAGGTGGCGCCTTACTCCACTTAAGATGGGATCAGCGAGGCCAATACAAAATGATTTGGCAACAAATTTTCTTAACGATTATTTAGTTGAGAAAAGTAAAGCATCGGTGTTAGAGTTGCCCGGAGTGCAGCATTCGCTACCCACTTTTTTAACCTGATATTCTTCTAATCTACTTGAGGCTAATCATGACCGAACAATATATCTATTCATTCCAAAAAGGCGACGGAAAAAATAAAATTCTACTGGGCGGCAAGGGTGCCAATCTTTGCGAAATGACTCAGATAGGTCTTAATGTCCCTCCAGGCTTTGTCATCACCACCAAAGCTTGCCTGGATTATCTTGAAAAACATCAATTGCCTGATGGTTTACTGGAAGGTGTTAAAACTCATATCGCCGATGTTGAGGCACTTTCGGGCAAACAGTTTGGTAACAGTCACAATCCTTTGCTGGTATCAGTGCGCTCGGGTTCGGCGATTTCCATGCCTGGCATGATGGATACCATTTTGAATTTGGGACTTAATGCCCAAACTCTAACCGGTTTGATTGAGCAAACCGGCGATGCCCGCTTTGCTTATGACGCCTATCGTCGCTTTATTCAGTTGTTCGGTAAAGTTGCTTTGGGCATTAATGACGAAAAATTTGATTTTCATTTCGCTGCGATCAAAAAGCAAGCCGGTATTAAAGTCGATCTCGGTCTTGATGCCGAACATTTACGTCAAATCAGTGAACTGTTTCTCCAGGTGGTTTTAGAAGAAACTGGACGCCCATTTCCTGAAGACGTTTATGATCAACTGGAATTATCCATTAAAGCGGTGTTTAGCTCCTGGTCGGGCAAGCGTGCCGTCGATTATCGACGCGAATTTCATATCACCCCAGCTATGGCCAATGGTACAGCGGTTAACGTCGTGGCGATGGTGTTTGGTAATATGGGCAATGATTGCGCAACCGGCGTCGGCTTTACCCGCAACCCGGGTACTGGCGTTAATGAAATGTATGGCGAATACCTGGTTAATGCACAAGGTGAAGATGTGGTTGCCGGTATTCGTACGCCAAAACCGGTACAAGAATTGGCTCTAGAAATGCCGGATCTTTACCGGCAACTGGTCGATTTGCGTAACAAACTCGAATCCCATTACAAGGAAGTTCAGGATTACGAATACACCATTGAACGCGGCATTTTATATTGTTTGCAAACCCGCAACGGTAAAATGAATGCCGCTGCTATGGTCCGCACATCGGTAGAGATGGTGACTGAAGGTCTGCTCAGCAAGGAACAGGCTTTGTTGCGTATCAACCCCGAATTACTGGAACAACTGCTGCATCCCCAACTTGACCCTAATAACAAAGCACGGCCTGTGGCGCAAGGCTTGCCTGCTTCACCGGGCGCTGCCTTCGGTAAATGTGTATTTAATGCCGATACCGCTGAATTAATGGGTCGCGCCGGCGAACAGGTTATTTTGCTCAGAGAAGAAACCAAGCCTGAAGATATTCACGGCTTTTTTGCCGCTCAAGGCATCTTGACCAGTCGCGGCGGCAAGACTTCTCATGCGGCGGTCGTTGCCCGAGGCATGGGTAAAGCCTGTATCGCCGGCGCTGAAGACATACAAATCGACGTGCGCGCCCACCAGGCTATTATTGGTGATTTGCATATACACGAAGGCGACATTATCACGATTGACGGTAGCACCGGACTGATTTATTTGGGTAAAATCCCAACGATAGCGCCTACTTTTTCCGAAGAACTAAAAACCTTGTTGTCCTGGGCCGATGAGTTTGCTGAACTGGAAGTCCACGCCAATGTCGATACCCCGGAACGCGCACGGATGGCACTCAGCTATGGCGCAACCGGTATTGGTCTCTGCCGTACTGAACGTATGTTCAATGCCTCAGACCGCCTGCCTTTAGTCATTGATATGATCCTGGCCGACAATAAAGAAACCAGACAGGACGCACTGGAAAAATTGTTTCCGATTCAGCGCGATGACTTTAAACAGATTTTTGAGGCCATGTCGCCTTATCCGGTTACGGTGCGCTTGCTGGATCCGCCGATGCATGAATTTTTGCCCAGCGAACACCAGTTGGAAGACGAAATCAAGGCGCTAAATTTATACAAAACCATGTTTCAAGGCCAGCAAGTCGCGCTAGACACCTTGGGGGAATTGATAGATCTACCGGCACCGTTCAATCAGCTGAATGAAGAAGTCATCAATAAAGCCATAGCCAAAAAAGAATTGATGCTGAAAAAAGTCAAGGAATTGTACGAAGTCAATCCGATGCTAGGTCACCGGGGCGTGCGTCTTGGTATGTCCTATCCGGAAATATATCAGATGCAAATTCGCTCGATACTGGAGGCGGCAGCACTCTGTACCCAACAAGGTACGCCGATTTCGCCTGAAATCATGGTGCCCCAAGTTATTACTGTACAGGAATTGATCAAAGTAAAAACCTATGTCGATCAAATTCAACAGGAAGTCGAAAGTCAGTACGGCATTACGTTAAAATTCAAATTCGGCACCATGGTGGAAACCGTCAGGGCTTGTACTCGCGCGGGGCATTTGGCTGAAGTCGCTGAATTTTTCTCGTTTGGTACCAATGACTTAACCCAAGCAACTTTCTCTTTTTCACGCGAAGATGCCGAAAACAAGTTCCTACCGCTATACAATGAAACCGGCTTATTGCAAGACAATCCGTTTGAAGTGCTTGATGCCAAAGGCGTCGGTCAGTTGATGAAAATGACCGCTGATTCAGGGCGAAAAGCCCGCCCCGATATCACAATAGGCATTTGCGGCGAACAAGGCGGCCATCCTCAATCGATACGTTTCTGTCATCATATCAAGCTGGATTATGTTTCCTGTTCGGCACCACGTATACCGATCGCCAGACTAGCGGTAGCTCACGCGAAATTACTGGAGCATGACTACAGAATTGATTGTTCGAACTCGTAAAAATAAATCAGCACTATTTGCATTATTCCGCAACCAAAAATACGATTAAACTGTCGGCCATATTAGTTATGGCCGATATACTTCGATCAATATCTCCCCATGAAAGCCAACAGGTTAATGCAATCATTAAGCTGTTGACCTCTGTCAAACATTAAAGCCAAAAAACAAAAGCAATCAAACGGTTTGACGTATAATATTGGTTTGCGTTACACCGTTGCCTTTTAGTTATGCTTAAAGAAATTCTTATCTACTCCAGCAAAAAACGACGTCATCTCGACAAGGATTGAAAAAAATGCTGATGAATATTTCTAGGCAAAAAAAAATTCTTATCTTATTGGCTGATGGAGAGTTTCATTCTGGCACTGACTTAGCTAGGGCATTGGGCATTAGTCGTTCAGCAGTCTGGAAACAACTGCAAGGTTTGGTTGACTTAGGATTGCACTACTCAGCAGTCAGCGGTAAAGGTTACCGTCTGGATAACTTGCTGGAACTATTGGATGCGACAAAAATTAATCTAGCGCTTAGTGCTCAGGTCAGAGCATTAATATCATCGCTAGAAATTCATGATCAAATCGATTCCACTAACCGTTATCTAGTCAAACGTTCTCTACTCAATGCACTGTCAGGTTCCGTTTGTTTTGCTGAGTACCAAACAGCCGGTAAAGGCAGACGAGGACGACAGTGGATTTCGCCTTATGGCTGTAACATTTATCTTTCTGTACTCTGGCGGTTTCAACAAGGACCGGCGGCAATCTCTGGCTTAAGTCTAGCTATTGGCTCTGCTGTGATCAGAGCCTTAAAACAGCATCAAATAAATGATATTGGGCTTAAATGGCCTAATGACATATACAGTCAGGGTAAAAAACTGGGTGGTATTCTGGTGGAAGTTTCGGGTGAAACTGACGGTCCATGCAGCGCTGTTATCGGTCTGGGCTTAAATTTATTTATGCCGGAAATTCAAGCCGAAAATATTACCCAGGCTTGGACTGATTTAAGCAAAATCACCGAAAACCAACCCTTATTGAGAAATCAATTGGCCGGTACTTTACTAAACCATCTGTTGCCGATTATTGCCGAATATGAAACTGTGGGTATTAAAGCCCATCTCGACGAATGGCGCAGTTATGATTGTCTGAGCGGCAACGCGGCAACTCTGTTTATCGGTCAGCAACAATTTGATGGTATCGTACAAGGCATCGACGATAACGGCATGTTATTGATTGAACGACCGGATGGCAGTGTGCAAACTTTTGCTTCTGGCGAAGTCAGTTTTCATAGTTCGGAACTGGCATGAATTTACTGATCGACATGGGCAACACAAGGTTAAAGTGGGCGATTACGAGCGGCGGCCAACTGAGAACCGGGACGCCATTGTCGAATACCCAAATGAATAGACAGTCACTTATTAATCTTTGGAAGCGTCTTGATCGCCCCAAACGGCTTGCCATTTCCTGCGTTAGCACCAATGAATTGCTCGAACTTGTGCAATCAGTGGTGTATGAACTTTGGCTGGATGTCGATATTCTTCGTGTTAAATCCGAGTCACATGCCTTTGGTGTAATTAACGCTTATCAACAGCCGGAAAAATTGGGCGTTGACCGTTGGTTAGCCTTAATTGCCGTTTGGCAGAAATATCACCGGCCTGCGTGTATTGTCGATTGCGGAACAGCTATTACCGTGGATTTAATTGATGCTGAGGGTTGCCATCAAGGCGGGCTAATTAGCCCTGGCCTAACGCTAATGAAAAAAGCCCTAGGACGAGGAACCGAGGCGCTGCGGTTTAGCGAGCCGTTGGTAGCGCTAATTTCACCACCACTGTCCCTGAGTGATAATACTCAAGATGCCATCTACAATGGCACTTTAACAGCGGCAGTAGGCTTGATTGAACATGTGTTAAACAAACAATCGGTACATCTTATTTTAACCGGTGGTGATGCTGAACTTATCGCGAATCAGCTTGAGGTTAAATGCACCTTAGACCAAGATTTAATATTGCAAGGGTTGTTATATGTGCTTGAAGGGTAGAAAAATGAAACCGTGGATAAACGAATTATTAGCTGAATATTCAGTAACCTCTTATTCCTTACAGATAGTACCTAAAAAATAAAGTTACAATAACCACATAGAAGTAATCAAGCTTAATGAACCGCAGCACAGTAGCTGATTTCGTCGAATCGTACCGCTGCGCTCAACTATCAAGGTAATACGGAAGGAAATCTTTTGCTCAGCACGAAGACATAAACTTTATGTCTTCGTTGTAATTTTTTTTAATGGAGGGCGGCCTACTGCTTGCTTTTATTAAAAAAAGCCCCACTATATCCTTTGGTTGCTAAGTGAAATTCAGGTAATCGAAAGTAAGCAAAATTTTATAGCCTGAAATACAAGTATTGATTTGTGTTGCTTGGTAATAGCAGTTATCTTAACTTAAACAGTTATTAAAATAATAAGGAGAAATCGGATGTCAAAAGGTCAGAATTTACAGGATAACTTTTTAAACGCACTAAGAAAAGAGCATACCCCTGTGTCTATTTTTCTTGTTAATGGCATAAAGTTACAAGGTAAAGTGGACTCATTTGATCAGTATGTGGTTATGCTGAAAAATACATCGAGTCAGATGGTTTATAAACATGCCATCTCTACCATAGTGCCCAGCAAGGCGGTAAAGATGACGCATGATAGTGAACCCAGCGAAGAATAATTTTTTCTCGCAAAGCTTTTACGCCGATGCCGGGTAAATCTGCGCGGCAAGCAAATATTTTTTATAATTACACCTTGAGGTATTTAGTTGATTGATCGTCCCGAATCAGGTGAGCGAGCAGTTCTCGTCCATCTGACACTTCGTTCCAGGCATGAAGACATTGCAGAATTAAAAGAATTGGCAAAATCTGCTGGAACCGATCCTGTCTATGTCGTCACAGGCAGTCGCAAAAAACCCGATGCAAAATATTTCGTCGGCAAAGGTAAGCTTGAAGAAATTAAAGACATTATCGAAAACCATGAAGCCGATATCGTCTTATTCAATCATCCACTTTCACCCAGTCAAGAAAGAAACCTTGAGGGCTATCTGGGCGTTCGTGTGGTCGATAGAAACGGCCTGATACTTGATATTTTTGCCCAGCGTGCGCAAACCTTCGAAGGTAAACTACAAGTTGAACTGGCGCAATTACAGCATTTATCAACCCGATTGGTACGCGGCTGGACACATTTAGAGCGTCAAAAAGGTGGTATCGGTATGCGTGGACCGGGTGAAACCCAGCTAGAAACCGACCGGCGCTTATTAGGCTTACGCATCAAACAAATTCAGCAGCGTCTGGATAAAGTCGATAAACAACGGCATCAGGGACGTAGCAAGCGGAAAAAAGCCGAGGTTTCTTCCGTTTCATTGGTGGGCTATACCAATGCCGGCAAATCAACCTTGTTTAATCAACTGACTGGGGCTGATATTTACGTCGCCGACCAATTGTTTGCGACTCTTGATCCAACCTTGCGTAACTGCCGACTACCGAATAATAGCGAGATTGTACTGGCCGACACTGTCGGTTTTATCCGGCATTTGCCGCATGAACTCGTCGCTGCGTTTAAATCGACGCTGCAAGAAGCCAGTGAGGCTGATTTGTTATTGCATGTCATTGATGCCAGTGATGATGACCGGGTCGAAACGATATATCAGGTCAATCAGGTGCTTGAAGATATTGATGCTCATAAGGTCAGACAGCTTGAGGTTTTCAATAAAATTGATTTACTGGAAGGCATCCAACCCAAGATTGAACGCGATGAAGCGGGCAACCCAGTTCGAGTCTGGTTGTCGGCTGAAACGGGACTCGGTGTTGATCTACTTTTTCAGGCTCTGGCGGAAATATTTTCAAATACCAAGGTTCAACGAACCTGTCATTTGCGAGCTGACCAAGGTAATATTAGGGCAAAATTATTTGCCTGTGCGACCATCCTCAGCGAAAAAATCGATGATTTTGGCGACTCTGAATTAGTTATTGAAATTGATACTAAATATTTGGGACTGTTAAAATCAGTTGAAACTGATGATCTGCATTAGAATGCTTTAGGAAAATAGTATGCCCACCGGCCAAACTTAAATAAATCAATAAAAATACCTGGTTGCAAGCTTTGTGGAGCACCAGGTTTAACCTAGCACCATTTCGCCACCTGACCTGATAAAAACAAAAACTGATAAAAAATCATTTACTAGACTTATGAATACTGAAATTCCTAACGGCAATGCTTTTTTGAATAGTCAATCCGATGCCGATATTGCCGCAATGTCCACTGACGATATTCAAAAACTATTATTTGATCTTCATACGCATCAAATAGAGCTTAAAATGCAGAACATGGAACTGAGTGATGCTCACCATGATTTGACACTATCTCGTGATGACTATGCACAACTTTATGACTTATCACCTGTCAGTTACCTGACCCTCAATGAATCAGGCGACATCCAAAAAGCTAATATCGCGGCCGCCGCGCTACTGGGTTGTTCCAAACAACAGCTTATCAACCAGCGCTTCGGAAGTTTCATTCACCCGTCCGATCAGGATAATTATTACCTTTTTATCCGTAGTCTACTCGTTCAAAAAAAAAACCTATCCCTTAGCGCCAAACTTAGTAACATTGGTCACTCAGATACCGTCTATCCTGTGTTCCAACACTCCGATTACGGTCATTTTTTAAAATCCTGCACCAACAGTAATCTATTAACTCATGTTGAATTTAGTGCTAGCGTCGTTTACGAGCATAATCAGGACTTACGCATTTTTTTGATTATTAATGATGTGACCGAACGCAAACTAGCTCAGGATACTATTGCTTGTCTTAATGAAAAATTGGAGGAAAAGATACACCAGCAGACTCAAGAGCTAACTGCTGCCAATCTGAGCTTAATAAAAAAAATTGCAGAACTTACTCAATCCAGACGCCAAATACTGGAGCGAGAAGTCCAACTCAACTCCATTTTTAATGCATCGGTAGAAGGGATTATCACAATTGACCTGTCTGGTATTATCGTATCGACTAATGCAACAGTAAAATCCCTGTTTGGCTATGAAACAGAACAGCTAATAGGCTTACATGTCGATAAAATTATGCATTTGCCGCCCTTAAATAAAAATAATGATAGAGTGCTATCCACGATCGGGCAAATCAAAGAGATTGTAGGCTTACACAAAAATGGTTCAGAGCTGCCACTGGATCTATCTACAGCAGAGTTTACAATTGATAACAGGCATTATCTTACTCATATTGTCCGAGATGTAAGTGTACGTAAACAGCGAGAACAAAAAGACAAAGAACACCTGAATGAACTAGCCCATGTTACCCGTCTTGGCTTGATGGGAGAAATGGCTGCTGGCATTGCTCATGAAGTTAATCAACCCCTGACAGCGGTTTCGGCCTATACGCAAGTCAGTTTAAACATTATTAATACTAAAAAACCTGATCTGGAAAAACTCTCCGAAATCTTATACAAGACTCAGCAACAGGCTATAAGAGCCGGACAAATAATGCATCGTATGAGGGCTTTTGTTACATCCCGTGAAAAACACATTTCAACTGTCCACATTAATACTTTAATTCATAACGCAGTCAGCCTATATATTACTGAGCTTCAGCAAAATGGTATAGAGCTGATATTTGAACTAGAAAACAATTTACCGTTACTCTATGTTGATCATATACAAATTGAGCAGGTCCTGATCAATTTGATCCGAAACAGTACGGATGCATTACAGGATTTACCTTCAACAGAGCAACGCAACATAATTATTCAAAGCAGTCTGGTTAACGATAATGCTATCCAAATCAAGGTGCTTGATAATGGGCCAGGACTTAATAAAGAACAGCAACAAAAAATATTGATGCCGTTTTACACGACCAAACCAAACGGTATGGGTATGGGACTGTCTATCAGTCGTTCACTTATAGAAGCCCATCAAGGTACGTTACATTTCAGTAGCCAGCCGGGAGAAGGTACAACTTTTTATTTCACTTTACCACTATCGAGAAAACCTGATGAAAATTGATAACACAACCCCCGTGATTTATTTAGTTGACGATGAATTTGCAATACGTGACTCGCTCACACTGTTAATTGAATCAACCGGACAAATCGTCAAAAGTTTTGAGTCTGCCGAAGATTTTTTAGCTAACTATAATTCTGAACAGCCAGGATGTCTGCTTTTGGACGTTAGAATGCCTTTAATGAGCGGCCACGACCTTCAAAACGAATTATTCTGATTGTACCGGATTATGGGGGGTAGTTAAATTTGACATGTGATTGATTTTGTTAGATACCACATTTAGTGGTCACAACTAAAATCATGGTGGTGTCTCATGAAAACAACCCCACGCGACAAATGCTCAATTTGCCTCCCTTT
>CANNNV010000087.1 GCA_947506155.1 Methylococcaceae bacterium | reverse complement strand
TCACTGCCTTAAAATTACTACAGAAAAGCAGACGTATCATGTGATTGAAGGGCTTACGCCTTTGCGACAAAAGATTCTGTTGCTTTTTGGACAAAGTGTGGCAGATATATATCAACTTTCTTATGGATAGTACCCGCTCAATGTAAGTGATAACAGTTGGTTAGAATTAAATGGTTTGCCGATAAAATCATTCATGCCTACTGCCAAGCACAGTTCTCTATCCGCTTGGGATACACTAGCCGTTAACGCAATCACCGGCAGTATCGCAAAACAAGCCTGACTACGGATCTGTTTGGTGGCTTCAAAGCCATTCATAATCGGCATGTGTAAATCCATTAATACCGCATTAAATTCGCCCTGTTTCAGCATTTCCAGTGCTTCTTGACCATTATTGGCAAGCTCAGACAAGATGCCCGCCTGACTGAGTAATTCCTTGATAATTTGCTGATTGAAGGTGTTATCTTCTACCACCAAAATTTTGGCTCCGGCAAGCACTTGAGTTGTATTGTTTAATATCCTATTGCGTGTTTTCAATTCATACTCAACTTGATTCTGCATGGACTTGGAGGGGATGGCCAGAACCAATTCAAAGCTAAAACAGCTACCTAGTCCCGGACTACTGTCTAGCAAAATTTCACTATCCATCAGCTTTAATAAATCATTGCTGATTGATAAACCGAGACCTGTGCCGCCAAAGCGGCGAGAATTTGAATTATCTGCTTGATTAAATGGCAAAAATAATTGACTCTGATCCTCGGCGGCGATGCCGATACCGGTATCCTTAACATTAAATAACAGTCGGGCTTTTGACTCGTCACTTTCAAGCAGCGTAATACTGAGACCAACAGAGCCGCTAGACGTGAACTTAAGCGCGTTACCCAACAGATTGATCAGTACTTGCCGTAATCGAAGTACATCACCGATCAGCTTGTCAGGGACATCGGGCGCGATTTCTAGGGTTAAAGCCAAGCCATGCTGTTGGGCAACATTGATAAACAGGCTGTACAGCGTATCTTTCAGCGCATCCAGACAAAAAGGCGCAAGGATTAAGCTAAGACGACCGGCTTCGAGTTTAGATAAATCCAGGATGTCGCTGAGAATGTCTAACAGACTGGTGGCGGCTGTGTTGATTTTTTTCAGATAAGACCGTGCCTCAGGTGGAAAGTCTTTGAGTAAAGCTAGTTGCGAGAAGCCGATGATCGCGCTCATCGGCGTGCGAATTTCATGCGACATATTAGCTAGAAATTGCGTTTTCGTTGCAGCAAGCGTTTCGGCCTGCTCTTTAGCAGCCAGTAGTAAAATTTCGTTTTGTTTACGCTCGGTGATGTTTTCTTTGACGCCTAAATAATGGGTGATTTCTCCATCAAGCTGGCGTATCGGTGAAATCCAGGTTAACTCAATAAATTTTTCACCCTGCTTGTTCAGGTTGGTGACTTCACCTTGCCAGGCCTTACCCTTCAGTAATGCTTCCCACATCGCCTCATAAGTTGTCTTAGGTGTTTTACCAGACTTTAGCAGGCTAGGTTTCTGGCCGATAATTTCCTCACGACTGTAGCCCGTGGTGTTGACGAAGGCCTGATTCACATACTCAATTTTTGTCTCAAGGTCGGTGATCATCACCGACGTCTGGCTTTGCTCTAAGGCCATAGACAGCTTAATCAAGTTGTTTTCGATTAGTTTTCGATTAGTAATGTCGTTGTGCGTAGCAACATAATGCGTGACAAGACCCTGCATATTTTTCACTGCATTAATGGTGCGAAACTCTTGATAAAACTCACCATTTTTGCGTTGATTCCAAAGTTCGCCGGTCCAGGCGCCGGTATCGTGAATGCTTTTTCGCATCTCGGCATAAAAATCGGGCTTATGGCGATCCGATTTTAACAGGCTATGGTGCTTGCCGATAACGTCTGCAGCGCTATAACCGGTGAGTTCGGTGTAGGCGGGGTTAACTCGGAGTATCGACCCCTCGGCATCGCTGATCATCATGGCTTCGTTGGAATCAAAGGCGATCGCCGCGATAGCCAGTTCCTGTTCAAGCCGCTGTTGCTCGGTAATATCAATACCAAAATACACTATCCGTTCGATTTGACTGTTGCGGTCAAAAATATCAAAAGCGTTCCAGGAAATAACTTTCCAGCTGTCATCTATCGTGACTATGCTGGTTTGAAAATCCTTCAATTCGCCGCTTTCGACAAACTCCCTGCGCAGCTTATCGATAGGCACCGAGGCATGATTAGGCTTTATGATTTCCAGCCAGTTCCGGCCCAGCAATTCCACTGTAGAAATCCCGGTGATCACGCTGGTTGCCTCGTTGGTGTAGACAATTTTGCCGGACGGAGTCAGTTCTATCACGATCACCCCTAGCCGATCAATCAAACAGCGGTAGCGGGCTTCCGACTGCGTTACTGCAAACCGCGCATCACCGACCAGCAAGGGACCTAGTGGCGTTAATACTGCATCAAGACCCGACTTCGCCAAGTCGGCATGGGCTTCTTCAAGAGCTATTACCTGCTGCTGCAGCTTAGTCATTTATACTGCTCAATACATTGCTAAGTTGCTGGGTATCACTCAAATTGCCCATGATCTTGATACACGGTGGCGGAGACAGTCGCAACAGCATCGGTGTTACCGTGATACCTTCGGTCCAGGCTCGTTCCGGGGATAACAGCACATCCACCAGTTGAATTTGGTAATTGCCTGGGTAAAACTGCTCGCAAAACCCTTTGAGATTGCGCTGGGCCAACACTGAATTGACCGCTTCTCCTGCAATATACAAGCGAAATAAATGCGTCGCTGTTGTCATTTTATGGGCCGATTCAGGTACTATGGCTAATTTATACATCGTTTTTTAAGGGCATTGATGGCTTAGTATCATCGCCAGAGCGCTTGTTCCACAGTTCATCTCGAGAGGTATCTAAAGAACCTAGACGCGTGGCTTCAGTAGCTAATAACAATTCCAAATCTTTTTGCTTAACGGCTAATTCAACTTGCAAAATCTCGACCCGGGCATTGACTTCACTCTGTGCCAATTCGATCACCCTGCGTTTGTACTCAACGTTGGCCAATAGTAGCTGTTCGGCAGCTATTTCAGCCTGTTCTTTTTGCCATCTGGCGGTACCCATTAGCACCTCGCCATTGGCCTGATAAACATCGGCCAGGGTAATACCCTGAGCATCTATAATCAGTTCCCGGACTTGATTGGAATGTTCGCTGCCGCGTGACTTGATGATTGATAACGCTCGATTGCGTTCGCCGCTTAGTATTGAATAACTGATGTGTATCCAGGTATCGGCTACGGCAGAGATTTGAATGCCGGTTTCTTCATTCAGCGAGTCGCCGCCATTGCCCAGCAGACTGGTACAGAGCAGCGTAATGCCGCTGGCTTTGGTCAAAGTCAACATTTTTTCAGGCATGCGCCTGCGGGTATCACCTTCGCTATGGACGATTGCGGACAAGGGGTCGATAACAAAGCAACGGGGTTGATGAGCTTCGAGCAGTTTGCGCAGGGTTCCGACATGCTCTTCGGTTCCGGCCAGTCCGCTGCGTATCGATTGAATATGTAGCAGGCCACTGATGATATACTGTTCCAGATCGATGTTTACCGATTTCAGGTTACGGACAATTTCACTGACGGATTCGTCAAAACTAACATACAGACAGGGTTCACCGCGCTGACAGGCGGCGAGGATGAATATGCCGCACAAAGTGGTTTTCGAGGTGCCCGGTGCGCCGCTCAATAAGACCGCTGAACCACGGTAGTAGCCGCCGCCCAGCATGCTATCTAGGCGCGGTACGCCGGAAGAAATACGTTCGGTACTGGCAACTTGGTCGTGTGAACTTTCTGGAAAGGCAATAATCTCGGCGCCCTGATCACCTAGTAACAAAGTCACTTCCCCGGAATAAAAACCAGAACCCCGATATTTGACGACGCGCAGCGAGCGGTGGGCGACCCGATCATCCATTTCATGACTCAGGTTGATCACGCAATCGACCATGTATTGCATGAAATCCTTATAATCGAGTCCGGACAGGCCAGAATCATTATTCTTGCACGTCACAATGCCGGTCATCCCATTGCTCACCAACCAGTCATTGAGCCGAAATAACTCGCGGCGTTCGGCCTGAGGATTGTCAAGCAGCGATAGCAGCACATCGATGGAATCAAAAACAATACGTTTGGCGTTGATTTGATCAGCCTTAGCCTTGAGCATGGCGAGCAGTCCGGACAAATCGAAGGCGCCGGCCCAAATATCTTCCGGACGCGGCTTGCCATCGAGGAAAAACAATTCCTTGTTTTGCAAGTCAGGTAAATCCCAGCCGAATGTTGCTGCATTGACCACGATACGCGAGGCATCTTCTTCAAAAGCGACAAAAATGCCCGGTTCACCATTTTTTGCGCCATTAACCAGAACTTGCAAAGCCAATACCGTCTTGCCACAACCGGGGCCACCGGCTAAAAGTGTGCAGCGGCCTTGCGGCAAGCCGCCGTTGGTGATCTCGTCCAGGCCGCGAATACCGGTTCGTGTTTTGTTGAGTTGGATTTGATGGGAGCTGGACATGGATGAGCCTTCTAGAGATGAACAATAGCTAAAAAATGTATGCTGAAGATTACATTTGTACTACAAGGCTCATTGTACATTAATTATTGCTATCATGATTATTCTATTTCTTCAATAAAAGTGTTTTCTATCGGCGTTTGCACATAATGTTTTTTATTATCCCAAAAATAATAATAACCCTTGTCGCTGGTAGTAACCTTGCCATTATTGATCGTCCAGGTTTTTGTAGTTGATCCGTTGGCATAAGTGACCAAATAATTTCCATCCAGAAATTCTACCGCCTTTCGTGACAGCTGATTTTGTTGATCCTGCGTACAGCCGGACAGTAAAATCAGCAGCCCCATGATATTCATTATTTTCATTTATTAAACCTTTTAAGTTATTTATAGCTGTTGATTGTATAGCGATGATGCTTAAATAGTCTTCTTTGCTTACGTAAAAACATCATGCTTATTCAATGGTACCCCGGCCACATGCACAAGGCCAGCAAAGAGGTCAAAGAAATCTTGCCCCAGGTTGATTTGATTATCGAAATTCTGGATGCACGTATTCCATTCAGTAGCCAAAATCCGATGCTGACCACTCTGCGCGGCGACAAACCTTGCATCAAGGTCCTCAGCAAAAGTGACCTTGCCGACCCCGAAATCACCCAGCAATGGCAAAGTTATCTGGAGCAGGAACAAGGCGTAAAAACTTTGGCGCTGACCATCGAGCAGCCCGAAAAAATGCGCCAAATACCGGAACTGTGCCACAAAATGCTACCGACTAAGGCCAGCAGCAGTAGACTAATCCATACCTTGATTATGGGCATCCCCAATGTCGGAAAATCCACGCTAATCAATATTCTAGCCGGAAGAATGATTGCCAAAACCGGCAACGAACCGGCTATCACCAAAACTCAGCAACGCATAGATATAGGCAACGGCATTATTTTGCTGGACACCCCCGGCATGCTGTGGCCTAACGTTGAAAACAAAAACAGCGGCTACCGCCTAGCCACCACCGGCGCCATCAAAGATACCGCAATCAGTCATGACCACGTTGCCTTTTTTGCCGCCGAGTATTTGTTGCGGCATTACCCTAAATTACTGCAAGTACGTTTTCAGTTGGAGCAACTCCCGGAAAGCGAACAACAGCTAATGGAAGCCATCGGTAGGAAACGCGGCTGCTTGCGTTCAGGTGGACGCATCGAAATGGATAAAGTGTCCAAAATCTTATTAACCGAATTTCGTGCAGGAACCATCGGTAGAATCAGCCTTGAAACCCCGGCGATGATGGAACAGGAATTGGTTGAACTGGTGATTACGCGTGAACTAAGAGAGGCCAAGAAAAAAGCGCGTAAAGAAAAATGGAAAAAATCAAGTTAGCCATGCACCCGAAATAAGTTGAGCATCTGTGGGGGCGAGTTCCAAAGTTGTCGAAGTTATTTCATGCTTGTTTCATCTGGGCGGCCTGATTGCCAGCTTAACAGCGCCAATTTTATGACAGCGCTAAAATCAAACTAAAAAAAGCTGATAATCACTTGATTTTAATTTGAAAATTATAATTTGGCATGCGCTTAGCTGCTGTGTTTCTTGTAATAATTTCAATCCAGGGGAAGTGAGTATGGTCAAGAAATCAGCAAACTTAGCGGTTATCAGCAATAACACTTTTGAAGCAACAAAAGCGGTCAATCTTCATAATTATGACATTAGTAGTGCCTTACAAACGACGATGGAATTTAGCGAGTTAATCGCTATTTTCAGTAGCAAAATCGCTAATAAGGTGCCTCATAGTGCTTATGTTTATACTAATGCGGAATTTGAGTTGGAAGTAAAAAGTGGGGTTTTTACCCGTCATGCTTGTAACTACGCACTTAAAGTTGAACAACAACAACTGGGTGAATTGAAGTTGATGAATAATCGTAGATTTCGCGATACCAATCTTCAGTTACTCGAAACTTTACTTTGTTGTTTAATTTATCCGTTAAAAAATGCAACGTTGTTTCACCAGGCTTTAAAAATGGCTTATACAGATCCACTGACCCAAATGCATAACAGAGCCTCGTTTAATGATGCTATTAAACGGGAAATGAGTTTGGCTGTACGTAATAATAAAAAATTATCGCTGATTTTCTTTGACATTGATTGTTTTAAAGCCATTAATGACACTTATGGTCATGATTGTGGTGATATCACGCTGGCTAACTGTGCGAAATTGATTAAACAAAACCTAAGAAACAGCGATATGGTTTTTCGCTACGGTGGTGAAGAGTTTGTAATTTTATTAAGCGATACCGACGCTAGCGGTGCAGCATTGCTAGCAGAACGAATTCGCTCCTCAGTTGAGCATCATACCCTCGCCTACGACATGGAAACCATTAAAATCACTGCAAGTTTGGGAGTTAGCACCTTGAAAAGTAATGACACTGTAGAGTCTTTCATTAAAAACGCGGATGAGGCCATGTATATTGCTAAAAATAATGGCAAAAATCAGGTTGTGTTAGCCACTATATAAACGCATGGTATTCAAATTTAATCTCGTTCCCTATGGGGCAGATGTTGTGCTAAAGCCCATTGTACATGCTCTCTAACTACGTCTGAGTCATGTTCCAGCATGGCTGTTAACGCGTCAACAATAAGCGCTGATTTGGGCGCGTTGCCCAAAGCTACGGCGATATTTCTGAGCCAGCGTTGATGGCCTATTCTTCGTATCGCTGAACCTTCTGTTTTTGCTAAAAATTCTGCTTCATCCCAGGCAAAGACTTCAAGCAATTGAGGTGTATTGAGCCGATGCCGGGGGCTAAAATCCTGTTCTGTGCTCAGCCTAGAAAAACGATTCCACGGGCAGATGATTTGGCAATCATCGCAGCCATAAATGCGATTGCCGATCAGCGGTCTTAAATCTTCCGGAATTGAGCCATGCAGTTCAATAGTCAGATAGGACACGCAGCGTCTGGCATCAACCTGATAAGGGCCAATAATCGCCTGGGTTGGACAAACATCCAGACAAGCGCGACACTCACCGCAATGCGCCGTCGCTGGCGGATCGATCGGCAGCGCCAAGTTAGTGAATAACTCGCCCAGAAAAAACCACGAGCCAGCTTTACGGTTAATGACATTGGAATGTTTGCCTATCCAGCCCAGTCCCGCTTTTTCAGCCAGCGCTTTTTCCAGAACAGGTGCGCTGTCAACAAAAGCTCGCATCGCGTTGGGACGCGGGTTGTCGATACTAGCATTAATTTTATCAGCCAGTTTTTGCAGGCGGTTACGCATCAATTTGTGATAATCACGGCCTAGCGCATAACGGGAAATATAGGCAAAAGTTGGATTAGCCAGGTGCTCAGTCATAGTAGTGGCGAGTTCTGACTGGTAATCCATGCGTACCGAAATAACTCGCAGTGTTCCCGGATGCAATAACTCGGGTCGGCTGCGTTTAAGGCCATGACGCTGCATGTAATCCATTTCGCCGTGAAAATCTTTATCTAGCCAGTTTTGTAAATGCACTTCCGCCTCCGGCAAGTCAGTGTCAGTGATGCCGACTTGTTGAAAGCCCAATTCCAGTCCCCATTGTTTGATTTGCAAGGCGAGGCTAGCCATTTTTTGACTGTTTGTGTCCATAGTTAGCGCGATATAATGTGTCTATCAAAGAAGGAGGCCACCATACCATGCAAAATTTACCGATAAAACTATATCGTGCAGTACAGATCAGGGAACTGGAACGTATTGCCATCGAGGAATACGGCATAGCCAGCTTTGACTTAATGAGTAGGGCAGGGCAGGCAACTTTCCAGGTGCTCAAAAAGCAATACCCGGATGCGCAGTCTATCGCGGTTTTTTGTGGCTCCGGCAATAATGCCGGGGATGGCTATATTATTGCAAAACTGGCTTTAGAATCAGACTTGAATGTATGTGTTTATACCGTGTCGGCGTCTGAAAAACTCAAAGGCGATGCCTTGTCTGCCAGTCAGGCATATAGATCAGCCGGCGGCGCGGTTAGCCTATTTCAGTCTGAACAGCTGATTACAGCTGAGGTGCTGATTGACGCGTTGCTGGGTACGGGATTGGACAGGGCAGTAACCGGGTTATATGCCACAGTCATAAAGTCTATCAACCGTCATTTCGCGCCTGTTATTGCGGTAGATATTCCGTCCGGCTTACAGGCCGATACCGGGAATGTACTTGGCTTGGCGGTAAAAGCTGATTATACGGTGACGTTTATTGGCTTGAAACAGGGTTTGTTCACCGGACAAGCGGCTGAATATTGTGGCGAGATTTGCTATGCGCAACTGGCGGTGCCTGAGCAGGTATTTACAGATGTTACAGCATCGGCGATACGTGTTGTAAAAAACCAATTGCCACTGCGTAATCGTTACGCACATAAAGGCGATTGTGGTCATGTACTGATAATTGGTGGCGATCTGGGTTATTCTGGTGCAGCGAGATTGGCAGGCGAGGCGGCGTTACGGGTTGGTTCAGGCCTGGTCAGTATAGCGACACGGATGAAACATGCCGGGTTAATGAACCTAAATCGGCCTGAATTAATGGTTCATGGCGTGGAAACGCCAGCGCAACTGGTGTTGTTGCTGGAAAAAGCCGATGTTATCGTTGTCGGGCCAGGCTTAGGTCTAAGCGCCTGGGCAAAAGCCTTGTTTAATACCGCCATAAATACCGAAAAACCTCTGGTCATCGATGCAGACGGTTTAAATCTTTTGGCCAAATCAGCGACAGTAAAGAGTAACTGGATTTTAACGCCGCACCCAGGCGAAGCGGGTCGGTTATTAAACTGCTCTACTGCCGATATACAACAAGACCGCTTTGCCGCTGTCTTGTCGATTCAGGCCAATTATGGCGGTGTTGCTATTCTTAAAGGCGCGGGCACGTTGATTGCGTCAGAACATCAGCTTGCCGTTTCCAATACCGGCAATCCGGGCATGGCTTCAGGCGGGATGGGCGATGTCCTAGCCGGTGTGCTTGCCGGCTTATTAGCTCAGGGTTTATCTTTGCAAGATGCAGCCCACCAAGGCGTTTATAATCATGGTCTGGCGGCTGATTTGGCCGCAGAGAAAGACGGCGAACGAGGGTTGTTAGCCAGTGATTTAATGACTTATCTTAGACAATTGGTAAATTGATGAAAACTTATTTAGAAGATACCGAAGCGACCGAGCAGTATGGCGCGAAGCTTTGGGCTGAATTGCCGGCAAAATGTCTGATATTTTTACATGGCGATCTGGGCGCAGGAAAAACAACTCTGGTCAGAGGTTACCTAAGAGCAGCGGGCTATAAAGGCGCCGTCAAAAGTCCGACTTACACGTTGGTGGAAGAATATACAATAGGCGGTCGTAAAATATATCATTTTGATTTATATAGGGTTAATGATCCAGAGGAGCTGGAATGGATAGGCATCAGAGATTACTTTGACCAGGATTGCGTGTGTTTTATCGAATGGCCAGGCCAAGGCTCAGGATTTTTACCCGAGCCAGATAGGATCATTAGTTTGGTCACCGAGGGGGTAGGCCGGTCAGTAGATATGGGGATTAGATTACAAAGTAAAAAATATTTACACAACTAATCCGTAAAAACAAACACATACTGCTATAATCTAACCTAAATTATTGCCTTGTGAGTCATGTTGATGGGAAGTTACTGGAAGGTTTTATTTATTACGGTACTGCAATTATTGGTTAACCCCAGTTATGCAGAACAGATCAATGTTAGTTCATTGCATTTTTGGAATACCCCTGATCAAACTCAAATGCTGTTTGATGTGACGTCCTCACCTGAACATCGGGTTTTTTTGATGAGGAATCCGGCACGCTTAGTGATTGATATGCGTAATGCCAATATAAAGCAGGCATTAAGCCAGCCGGCACCGTCTCATCCGTTATTTTCGCAAGTGCGTTTTGCAGCAAAAAATAAAATCGACTTAAGAATTGTCGTCGATTTAAAAAGAGAACTTAGTTCAAAAAACATGTCTTTAAGAACCAGCAGCTTGAATGAGAACGGGCATCGCTTGGTGATCGAATTATTAAATAAATTTCCGGACAATCAGGAAAAACGGGAGTTAAAAATAGCCACAGCGAGCACACAATCAGTCGAAAAGCCTGTAAAAGCATTACCTAAGATAACGGCTAAAAAAATTGAAGTGAGTTCAACTGAACTAACAAAGTCTTCCAAATATAACAAAGCTATTATTATTGCTGTTGATGCAGGGCATGGTGGAGATGATCCGGGTGCTCGTGGGAAAAATGGCACTGAAGAGAAACAAATTACATTAGCCATTGCCAGAAAATTAGCTGAATTAATCAATCAACAACCGGGCATGAAAGCTGTTCTGGTACGAAAGGGCGATTATTTCGTGGATCTTAGAAAAAGAGTACAGATTGCCAGGACAGCGAAGGCTGATTTGTTTATTTCAATACATGCTGATGCATTTCAAAATGCAACGGTTAAAGGCGCGTCGGTATTTACGTTGTCTAATAAAGGTGCGACCAGCGAAGCTGCACGCTGGTTAGCGAAAAGTGAAAACTCATCTGACTTGGTCGGTGGTGTTAGTTTGAACGATAAGGAAGATGTATTGGCATCGGTATTGCTGGATTTATCACAAACTGCAACACAAGATGCCAGTGTTAATGTTGCTAGTAAGGTGCTGAAAAATTTTGAACACATCGGTGAACTACATTATGGTTCGGTACAAAAAGCCGGATTTATGGTATTAAAATCACCTGATATACCGTCTATTTTGGTTGAAACGGCATTCATTTCTAATCCATCTGAAGAACTTAAGTTGGTTAATACTGATCACCAATTAAAAATAGCCGGTGCCATTTTTAATGGTGTACGTAGCTATTTTAATAGATTAGTTCCCGAGGAAAGCAAGATCGCAGCTTTGGATAATTTTCGTTAAAGCGCTTTTTGGGCCGGTTTGACAGTACCCAGATTCATAGCCTTGTCAAAATCATCACTAAAAATTGCTGCTTGTGTAAATCTATGTTGCAGTTGGGGTAATGTTATAATGTAAATATTATTTCATTTTCACTTATCCCTGGATAAAGTAAAGATGGTTTTTTATTGAATTAGCAGCCCCCAAGCAATGGTCAATAAGTTGCGGTGGTTACCCCACCGGATAATTTTCACCGTGCCTACATAATTGAGTACCCCATTAGTCAATCACCCCGCCCTGAAGGACGGAGCTTGTAAAAGCTAGGTTGACCAGACTAAGCGCTAACACAGTGCTACGATTACAATGGGTCGTTAAGACTTACCAGCGAATGCTTCCTTAGTTCGCTGCTCTAAAAGGATCGGATCACG
>CANNNV010000086.1 GCA_947506155.1 Methylococcaceae bacterium | reverse complement strand
ATGTGGCTGCGGAATTTTTTGCTATCTTTGGTGATTTCGTCATAGGTACTTCTTTCAAAAGGGAGGCAAATTGAGCATTTGTCGCGTGGGGTTGTTTTCATGAGACACCACCATGATTTTAGTTGTAACCACTAAATACGGTATCTAATAAAATCAATTACATGTCAAATTTAACTACCCCCCATAATCCGGTACAATCAGCATAAATTTAATTATTGTTAGCGGGCTTATGTGAACTACCGTTCTAGAGGTCACTTTGCTGTAGTAATTGATCAATAGTCAAAATTTAACCAGTGGTAACTTTAGCTGGTTAAGTTTTTCGAATTACCTCAGAAGTCACAAACCCGCTTAAAAAAATATCCGCCTCGTTGACGGTGCTCCGGTTACAATACGCAAAAATTTTATTTTTTAGGAGCTCCGATGCAATCATATTTACCTCTTATCCAAGCGATGCTTTCCGAATGGTATCTTTTTACCCTAAACAATGCATTATATGCTGGAGCATTAGCGTCAGCGGTCTGGCTGCTAACGGCAATCCTTTATAGTATACGAATTGCCAGCATAAAAAGTAGTAAAGCTGCCATTGAAAAAGCCGGCATAGCAAGACTCAATGCTGAGCAGAAACAGTTGAAAATCAGTCAAGAAGATTTGGCGGAGGCAGTGTTGCAAATGGAACAAGCCCACGCTAACAGCCAAATTAAAACCCAACAATTTTTAACCTTGGAACAGCTGATTTATCAACGCAATAAACAAATTGCCGACATTATCCAAACACTGGCGACCAGCTTTGATCTTGGCGAACGGCCATTACTGGCCAGCGAGGACGTTAAGGCGGACTTATTGTGGCAACAACATGCCAAAGTCATCAGCCAATTAATAGAGCGCCTGCGTACCGAGCAGCAAGCAAAAATCGAATTACAAAAAACCTGCCAGGCAGAAACAGTAAAGCTGGCCGAAAAAGAACGGCTGTTTGAGGCGTTGCAGTCAACACTAACCACTCATACTCAGCAACTATCCAAACTGGAACAAATGCTGGAAGCACAAAAATCAATTTTGCAACAGCAGGACAATGCGCAACAGGTTTTATCTGACTCTCTAAAGCACTACCAGCCCGATGTAATAAGTCCCACCGTCCAAGAACAGCCTGTTATAGTGGTCGAAGCAAGTCCTTTGACTACGGTGGACGTCCTGATTGCACACACTGACACTTTTAGTTCGGAAGAACCTCAAATTCCGGACATCCTGCCATATGAGGCAAAGTCATATGACATCGCACCTGAGCTGTCTGAAACAACGGATTATGTCGAACAACAGCCGGTTATTCCCACCAAAAAAACATTAGGAAAAATCCAAAATCTGTTTGGTAAAAAACCGGTACCTGTCAAAACGGAACCGCAGTGGACCGATATAAAATTAGTTGAAGACGTTCAGCCGTTACTTGCGGATACACAACAACCGCCTGAAGATAAACTACCTAAAGCGCCAGGAAAGCTAAAAGGTTTTTACAGCAAATTCAAGTCTAAAGTTTGATTATTTGGCAGGGGTCGAATTGCTTCGCCCCTGCATCCAACTCACTCAACCATCGCCAAGGCCAAGGCTTCAGCAACTCTAATACCGTCCACGGCCGCAGAAAGAATCCCTCCAGCATAGCCTGCGCCTTCTCCAGCCGGATAAAGACCTTTGATATTCATGCTTTGATAAGATTCATTGCGTTTGATCCGAATAGGTGACGAGGTGCGGGTTTCAACTCCGGTCAATACGGCATCCTTCATCGCAAAGCCCTTTATTTTTTTATCAAAAGCTGGAATGGCTTCGCGTATTGCCGCTATCGCGTAATCGGGCAAAACCGAACTTAAATCGCATAAATGAACGCCTGGTGTATACGAAGGTTGCACCGTACCCAGTTGTGTAGAGGAGCGTTCAGCCAGAAAATCGCCAACCAGTTGCCCTGGCGCTTCATAGGTTTCGCCGCCCAACTTGAACGCAGCCGCTTCTAGGCTACGTTGAAAATCAATACCTGCCAACGGATGGCCTGGATAATCTTCAGGAGTAATACCGACAACAATGCCGCTGTTGGCATTGCGCTCATTACGAGAATATTGGCTCATGCCATTGGTGACCACATGACCCGCTTCAGAAGTAGCAGCGACCACCGTACCGCCCGGACACATGCAAAAGCTGTACACGGAACGTCCATTACTGCAATGATGCACCAGTTTGTAATCAGCAGCGCCCAGTAGCGGATGACCTGCCTGGCTGCCCCATCGGCAAGCATCGATCAGCGATTGCTGATGCTCTATGCGAAAGCCAATTGAAAAAGGTTTAGCTTCAATATAAACGCCTCGATCATGGAGCATTTTGAAGGTATCTCTAGCACTATGCCCGACCGCCAAAACCAGATGTTCACAGGGAATGGTCTCGCCACTAGCAAGCACCACGCCGCGCACTTGTCCGTTATCAATCACAATGTCGTCAACCCGGCTTTGGAAACGAATTTCACCTCCTAAGGATTCAATGGTGGCGCGTATCTGTTCGACCACAGTGACCAGCCTGAAAGTACCAATATGCGGCTTACTGACCTGGAGGATTTCGTCTGGCGCACCGGCTTTGACAAATTCAATGAGGACTTTGCGGCCGTAATGATTGGGGTCCTTGATTTGGGTGTACAGCTTACCGTCAGAAAAAGTGCCTGCGCCGCCCTCGCCAAACTGCACATTAGACTCGGGATTGAACACGCCTTTACGCCATAGACCGAAGGTGTCTTTAGTGCGTTCTCGTACTTCTTTTCCCCGTTCCAGAATGATCGGTCGAAAGCCCATTTGTGCCAGAATCAAGCCAGCAAACAACCCGCAAGGTCCAGTGCCTATGATCATCGGGCGCAGTGCTAGGTTTTGGGGCGCTTGAGTAACAAAACGATAAGTGTTGTCAGGTGTTAATGAAATATGCGGATCGTCGATGCAACGGTCAAGAATCATCTGTTCGTTGGTGGTTTGAACATCAACGGTATAGACTAGCAATATCCCATTGCGTTTTCGCGCATCCAAACCTTGACGAAAGATAGTATAAGTAACGAGTTCTTCTGTGCTGATATTTAGTCGTTCCAGTATTGCGGTTTTCAGGTTCTCCGGATTAGCGAGTGGGAGTTTAAGTTCAGTGATTCTTAACATAAATATATTCCGATGGATTTTTCTTGCAGCACCGATTGTTTACAGGTGACAAGGTAAAATGAGGTTTATTTTACCTCAGTTGTTAGCAGGTTTATGCATACACTTTAACAGGGCATGACAATGGCGGATGGAAAATTACTGGTGGCAATAGGACTTGTTTTGGTGACTGCAGGGCTTGTTGTTAATTATGCCCCCGGGTTAATTAGCTGGTTTGGTCACTTGCCCGGCGATATACGTATTGAGGATCAGCATCGGTTTGTATTCATCCCGATTACCTCCATGCTGGTTGTCAGTCTCATTTTAACGCTGATCATTAATCTTTTTTTTCATAGATAGCGATTTACATGAGATTATTTTAGCAATGTATTTGTCGGGCACCTCGAGTTCTTGTAAAATGACCCAAGTCACGCGCTGTATTGCTTCAATGTTTTCTCGTAAATATTATTCCTAGCGATTTATGTTCTAAAACATAGAGGCTTGACAAATTTAAATACTAAATTACACTCGAAGTCACTTTCAACATAATTGTGAAAAGAGCATTGGGGAGTTAACAATGTTATACGGACGCAGAGTAAATACCAGGCTTTCGAGGCTGTATCTTTAAAGCAATCCACGTTGAAGCGTTTAAGAATCATAGTTTTCTATGAAACTTATAACTATAAGTTGAAACAAGAATGGGAATACCACAAGAATTACTACAAAAAAAGATTCTCATTGTAGATGACTCGGCCTCTATGAGGACGCTGACCAAGGCTATTCTACGAGAGGCTGGATTCACCCATGTTTTTGATGCACCGGGTGGCGCTGAAGCCATGTTAATGATGAGAAAGATAAAAATCAATATCGTGGTCTGTGACTGGAACATGCCCGGCATGAGCGGACTGGATTTGTTTAAGGCTGTCAAAGCAGATGTCAAATTAGAAACGCCACCCTGGATCATGCTAACCTCATCCTCTGAGGGTGACAAGGTAAAGGAAGCCATCATGGCAGGCATAACGTCTTATATTGTAAAGCCCTTTAAACCTGATAATTTGGTCAAGCAAGTGATCACAAAGCTGTCTTAAGATTTTAGCTTTTCCTCTCATCACCCCAGGTCTCTCCAACAGGAGAGCCTTGGAGTGTGAAGTTCTGTCCAGACCTATGCCTTATTGTCGAATGATGTTAAGTTTATATCAGACTTAACCGTGGGCACCCGTCTTTTACCAACATTCTTCTTGTCCCGGTCACGTATTTTGACTTTTTCGACCGCTGCTTTTTTAGGTTCTATTTTAGTTTTTCCACCGGTTGCCTTTCCAGATGCTTTAAGCTTTTTAGGGCCTTTATATTTGCCGGCCAGTTCTTTGATACTACGCTGTTTAAATTTTTGCTTCAAAAAGCGCTCAATGCCGGACATTAAATTCCATTCAGTATGCTTTACCAATGCAATCGTTAACCCCAATTCATCAACCCGACCTGTCCTGCCGATGCGATGTATATAATTGATGCCGTTACGCGGCACGTCAAAGTTAACAACCAGATTGATGCCCTTAATGTCCAAACCACGGGCGGCAAGGTCGGTAGCTAGCATGATCTTGATTTCACCGTTGCGAAATAACTCCATCATCCGGTTGCGATCCTTTTGATCCATCTCCCCATGCAGCACGCCGACACGAAGTCTTTGTCCCTGCAGCGGTCCGCGTAAAAGATCTGCCTGAATTCGACTATTGGTAAAAACTAGCGCTTTGTCATAAGTTTCATGTTGCAACAGCCAGGTCAATAATTTCAACTTATGGTCATTATCGTCGGCTAGTACAATTTGTTGCTCGATGTTGCGGTGTCCGTCATGTAATGTATTTAACGCAACAATTTTATGATCTTTCAACACTTTATCAGCCATTTTGATAATACCAAAATGGGTCAAGGTCGCAGAAAACAGCAGAGTTTGTCGTTGTGCATTGCAGCTATTGGCAATATTCAGCACGTCTTCACTAAAACCCATGTCCAGCATGCGGTCTGCTTCATCAAGGATTAGCACTTCCAGATTACTAAAATCCGGTATTTCTTGCTCCATCAATTCCAGCACTCTGCCAGGAGTCGCAATCACAATGTCGGTGTTTCTGCGCAGCATATTTTGCTGCAGCCTGAAATCATCACCGCCGGTAATCAGGCCAACTTTTAAGTCGGTGAACTCAATCAATTGCTGACAATGCTTGAAGATTTGTTGAGCCAGTTCGCGGGTAGGTGTTAGCACCAAGGCGTGGGTACCGGACTTTCCTGAAGAAAGATTTAACAACCGATGCAGTGTCGGCAATAAAAAGGCGGCAGTTTTCCCGCTACCGGTTTCAGCACTAACCAATAAGTCTTTACCTGCCAGTGCGGGTGGAATAGCCTGAAGTTGCACCGGTGTGGGTTGCTCGAAGCCCAGCGCTTTAACTGCCGACAGCAGTTGTTCATCTAGCGAAAGGTCTGAAAATGAGAGGGTTTTTTCTATTGAATTAGTGTGCATGAATTAAAGCGCAATGATGATAAGAGTCGATCTGTGCGTGCATTATAAACTTTTTGTGTTCTGGGTTATGATTAATTGACATCTAGCTTTAGGGGGATTTTTAAAATTTGACCACCTTAACTTAGTGCGGTATCGTCAATAACGTACTTTTCGTTCACATCGAGAGGGGTCAATGTAGCTATCGCTCGACCGCCACAGGTCAATCGTGGATTGAAGTTTTGCAAATCAATTTTTTAGCGTTTACGCTAAGGTTAAAAGTAGCGGGCCAATCCCTGCATCTACCTAGACTAGGAAAAACAATGATACCAATTAGAGATACAGCGCCCTGCAATTCAACGCCCTTAGTGACCTGGGGGTTAATGGCCGTATGTATTATAGTTTTTGTGTCGATGAAATTGATGCCTGACGCACTAAGCTATAGGATTATTAATCTTTATGGCATGGTACCTATACGTTATACAAATCCGTATTATGGCTTGCCCTTTGATGGCTATTTGTCTTTTTTGACCAGTCTGTTTTTGCATGGAAACTGGCTACACCTGATCATGAACATGTGGTTTTTATGGATTTTTGGCGATAATGTAGAAGACCGAATGGGTCGAGTCCCTTTTTTGATTTTTTATTTGGTGTGTGGTTTGTTAGCTACTTTTTTACAATGGTTCTTCGATCCGAACCTTGCCATCCCTGTTGTTGGCGCCTCCGGAGCAATAGCGGGAGTTCTAGCTGCTTATTTCTTTCTCTATCCAATGGAACGCGTTGTGGTATGGATACCTATACTGTTTTTGCCCATCATCATTCATGTGCCGGCAATTACTTTTTTAGGTTTATGGGTGCTGGTTCAATTACACAGTGCAACCACAGCCATGCTATTTGAAGGTACTGCGGTTGATGTTGCCTGGTGGGCTCATTTGGGCGGATTTACTGCTGGTTCTATTTTATATCGGTGGTTTCTGCATAAAGAGCCGGTTGAAAAAAATGAATTATTTTGATGGTGTAAGGTATAATTTGGCGCTTAAACAAGCGGTGATTTCGACATCACCCTAGGTCAGGAGTTGTTTCTGGCTCAATACCCCCTCTTTTTTAAGTTCATTCAGGTTGTAATATGAAAAAAGTTAATGTTGCGTTGGTTAGGTTACTTCAGTTTGTAGTTTTTGTTGTATCCATATTTATGGTAATTGCTTATTTTGGCGCCATGGTTTTACTACCTTTGGATGCCATTGTATTACTCATCAAGTTAATGGGGGTGGTCGGTCTTAACGGTTTTATTGCAGCATTTATCGCTGTTCCGGCTGTCGGTTATTTAGGTTTGATTGTTTACAAAACCCCGGGCTTATGCAAAATGGTGGTTGATACCGGTGTTAACCTAATTAAAACCAGTAAAACAAATATCGAAGCCTTTAATGAAGTTGCTGATGCGGTAAAAGTCTAGTTTTCAGTTAGCCGTGTTCAAAAGAGCGTGGTGTCGGATAAAACGTATTTACAGTTTTCTATGTATCGATTTTTCGGCCCAGGCTCGCTACTGGCTACGCAGCTAAGGCTCGCTCTGATTCGCAATACCATGCGGCACATGGGCTGCAGCTACATGCTGAGCTGCAGATTCACAATGGCTTTTTTGGTCATCAAAGAAAATATCCGCACCGAAGGCCTTTAAAAATTCACCCTTGGCTATGCCACCTAAAAAAAGTGCTTCATCGATACGAATACCCCAAGCTCTTAAAGTTCTAACGACACGTTCATGAGCCGGAGCTGCTCGAGCAGTCACCAAAGCAGTTCTTATCGGCGACGACTGGGGATCAAATTGCGTTTGAATATGATGTAGAGCGCTTAAAAAATCCTTGAACGGCCCACCGGGCAAAGGTTTTTTGGCTTCGTTACGTTCATTTTCAATAAACACATCTAGGCCACGTTGCTGATAAATTCGTTCAGACTGATCAGAAAATAATACCGAATCACCATCAAAAGCGATACGTAACTGATCAGAATGATGTATCAAAGAAGGTCCGCACAGTATTGTCGCTGCAGCGAAACCGGCCATTAGAGCCTTCGCGACATCCTCCGCATTAGTTGATAAAAATAAATGCGCACCGAAGGCAGGAATGTAGCCATAAGGAGATGCGCCGCTGGTGAAGGCGGCGCGAATAATATTCAACTGGTAATGAGCAATCGAATTGAAAATCCGTAATCCTGTATCGGCACTATTTTGTGATAACAGGATGATTTCAACCAAAGGGTCATCGGGACAGCTGTCATTTAAGCTCAAAAACTTTTTAACCAGTGCAAAGCCGTAGCCAGGCTCTAAAATCTCATCTTCATGTTTTATTTGATATTGGCAAAAGGCTTCTTTGCCCTGCGTTTCAAATAGTGCATGCGATTCATCCAGATTAAATAATGTTCTTGAGGAGACGGCTACAACAAGCTTTTTCTCTCTCATAACAAAAATCCTAGTTATCACTCACCCAAACATTACCCAAATTAAGTGCGCTTTGGATTCGCCCCTTATTAGCATTGGCTTCCGCCTTGCTTTTAAATCCCCCAACCCGCACTCGGTACATATTTCCTGGAATAGCTATTACTTCCGCAAGAATACCTTGCCGTGCGAATTCGGCCGCTTTACTTTTTGCAAACCATTCCTGTTTGAATGCCACCAGATTCACTCCCCAATGACTAGCTGTTTCCGAGCTTGCTAGTTTTACAGGCACCTCATTGGAAACCACTTTCGGAATAACCGCAACTACTTCGGATTGAGTTTGAGCTTTGGCGGGCACTACTTGAGGCTTAGCATCTACTTTAACAGCTGGTATTTCAGCTTTAGCAACCACTTTGGCGGGCATTACTTCGGGCTTAGCGTCTACTTTAACAGCCGGTATTTCAGCTTTAGTAACCACTTTGGCGGGCACTACTTCGGGCTTAGCGTCTACTTTAACAGCCGGTATTTCAGCTTTAGCAACCACTTTGGCAGGCATTACTTCGGGCTTAGCTTCTACTTTAACAGCCGGTATTTCAGCTTTAGCAACCACTTTGGTGGGCACTACCTCAGCCTTAGCGACTGCTTTAGCAGCTACTGTTTCAGGTTTGATCTTGGCTAGCGTTGTTTCTGATTTAACTTTCTCTTTGGCCTGTACAATTCCGTAGGTAGAGTCTTTTCTAGTCATTACAGGTTCGTGTGCAACTTCCTCTTTAGTCAGCGCGCGCAACTCTTCAGCTTTACCCAGTGCAATCTCGGGTGAATTTTCCATTTTAGCTGTTGCCACGTCAGTCTTAGCATGTTCGGAAAATATCGCTGCGTCTTCGCTCATTTTATCCTGTAATGTGTTTAGCGCTTTACTCACCATATCTTGTTTCGCCACAATCTCAGGAACCTTGTTATCCAACAGATCAACCGGCAATAGCGGATTTTCTTTTAGCTCAGCTATTAAACCATCGACCTGTTGATTCAACTGGACAACAGAGCTTCTTATCGCATTAATTTCTTCATTTGGATTGTTTGCTGAAATTTTTGCTAGACTTGCCTGAAGGGTTGAAACGACTTCACTTAATTTTGTAACTTCCGATTTAGCACCATAACTCATCACCCCCAAACCAACAGCTACATTGCCCACTGCTGCTTCAAACGCGTCCAAAGCATCATCTTCATTCAAAAAATTACTTATAAAACCATCGATTTGTTGATTCAACTGAACAACAGAATTTCTTATCGCATTAATTTCTTCATTTGGATTGTTTGCTGAACCCTTACCCTGGTTTGCCTGAAGGCTTGAAACGACTTCAGTTAACTTTGTAACCTCCGATTTAGCACCGTAAGTCATTGCGCCCAAGCCAATAGCTGCACTGACCACAACCGCACTAAATCCCAGTGCCGCGTAAGCCAACAACTTTGCTTTTTTAACTTTATCAACCGCTTCTTCTAGCTGTTTTTTAAGGTCTTCCTGCTCAGTATCTAGCGAACTTAGCTTGGGATTTTGATTATCTTCAGTCTCGATTTCAATATCCGAAGCAGTTTTATCGATATCAGGGGTAATCGCTACATTATCTACGTCATCTTCATTCAGAAAATCGCTATCAGCAAAAGGATCTTCTTTGTCCTCTATATCACTAGCAGAATTTTCTATATCAGAGCTAATATCAAAATCAGGTAATAAAAAATCGTCCTCTAGATTACTCTGAGTTGACAATATTTCAGCCTCGGCTAACTGATCCTCTATTTGCTTAGAAAAATCGTCAAATTCGTTTAAGCGATCATCTAACTCATCTTTATTTTCAGGAGTTTGCTTTACAGTATCCAAAAGCAAATTCTCAGCCCCTGCTTCGTCAATAACGGCTTGAATGTCTGCATCAGCCGCGACTGAATCAACCGAAGTTTGAATCATAGCTAATTCACCAACGTCATCGCCTAAGCTAAAAACATCATCTGGAACTACTTCTGGTTCAATAAAGTCACTAAAGTCAGAAAAATCATTCAACGATTGATCAACATCCAAGTCCTGATCTATAGTCGGCATAATTAAATCGGCCGAAGCAGGTTCGACCAATTCACCATCGCCTAGGCCAAAAATATCATCCGGTACCACTTCTGGTTCAATAAAGTCACTAAAGTCAGAAAAATCATTTAACGCTTGATCGACAGCCAAGCCCTGATCTATGGTCGGCGTAATTAAATTAGCTAAAGCAGGTTCAACCAGAGGTTCAGCCAATTCATTATCACCTAGGCTAAAAACATCATCTGGAACCACTTCCGGCTTAATAAAATCGCTAAAGTCAGAAAAATCATTCAACGCTTGATCACCAGTAATCCGCTCATCTTGAATCAAGTTGGACTTCAAAAGATTATCATGTAAGCTGCTATTGGTGACACTTCCTGCATCTTTATTCAACTCAGCTCCGATCAACTCATCATCAAGATCAAAACCAGTATTCATTAACAATCTATCAATAGCATCTACCTCGTTTTCAAACTCCACCATCGGGAGTAACGAAGATTCTGCCTCATCCAGCAAGGCATCGAGATTAAATTTCTCGCGTTTTTCTTTTGATTTTTTATCCGTATAATCAGTCATATTTAGGCTCAGTGAAGTGTGAGATAACCACATGATGTGACGTACAACATGTGGTGCTTATCGAGAAAATAATTAATTTTTATCATTTTAGTACCAAATAAACTTAATGTTCATAAAGTTTCAGTCATTTGATGCTAAAATCGCAAAAAAACTTTTAATAACTAATATGCAACTAGCCATCACAGCCTTAGGCAACTATCAGATTAAATTTATTGCCGAAATATTACCCGCCGTACGCGATTGTAAATGTAATGTTTTGGAAATAAGGTCGTCCCGTCTCGCTCAGTCCACTGCGGTATATCTACTTATTTCAGGAAATTGGAATCAGATTGCCAAATTCGAAAGTACGTTAGACATTATCCAAAGACGGCTGGACATCAAAATCCACACCTTGCGGCCAGAGCAAAAAGACAAGCCTAAAGAGTGTATTCCCTACTCATTGGAAACCATTTCCCTAGATCGCGATAATGTTACAGAATCGATTACCACTTTTCTATTTGATCGAGAAATCGATATTGAAGAAATAACCGGCAGCTGCTATCAAGCACCTTATATTCAAACGTCGGTATTCTCAACTAAGTTTATAGTTTTGATTCCACCACACGTACATCTGCTATCACTACGCGAAGAGTTTATGGATTTTTGCGATCATCTTAATATAGATGCAATTCTTGAGCCGATAAAACGATGATAACGCCCGGTAACCCTGTGACCGATTTTGAAGCCTTAGCCACCGGCGATAAAATGGTAAAGCTAAGCGACTATCGTGGTCAATACTTGCTTATTTATTTTTATCCCAAAGACAATACGCCGGGCTGTATTCTTGAAGGCCAACATTTTCGCGATAACATCGAAAAATTCACCTCACTCAATACCGTCATCGTCGGCGTATCTCGTGATAGCGTCCGTGTTCATGAAGGTTTTAAAACCAAACAAGACTTTCCTTTTGATCTGCTCTCAGATCCCGATGAAACCTTGTGCCAGCTGTTTGATGTGATCAAACTAAAAAATATGCTGATTGTACCGGATTATGGGGGGTAGCAGGGCAACCGCATATAAATTTCAGGCAAGGAAAACCAGGTTCTCCCTGAATTTATCGTTCAATGCCGCTTCAAAGCGTTTTTTCTTAATACTCATTTTAGACGGCTCCTTTTTTAGCAAATTAAGACCAAGTTGACGAAAAATAT
>CANNNV010000085.1 GCA_947506155.1 Methylococcaceae bacterium | reverse complement strand
TCGCCAATTTTAAATCTTCGATTTGTGATGCGTTTAAGGGTAAGAGAGCTGGTTTTTGAGTGGATGCCATGGTCATGATGGTAGGAGTGATATGGGAAGCTGAAAGTTTACTCTAAAAGGGTAATATTTTCTTTGGAAATCACCTTACATTCAAATCCTCAAGCGTTTCGGACGGGGCAAAATGCCCCGTCCGGCCCAGCACCAGTTTACCATGCTTGATATCCGCCGCGCCCCGGCACTTCGGTGGCGGGCCGGCACTAACGCAAAGCTAACCGAGCGCAGCACGGAGTTTTTCATGTCATTTAGTCCTTAAATGTAAGATTTAAAAAAGATTTGTTCGGCGAGGAATTTGATGCTGAATTCGGATTCTAGCAACCTTACGTACAAACGCCTAGCAATTAAAATCACTCGCTTAGAAAATTACGAAATGTAATCAATTGCTTACAAAAATTGATAACTACAGAGGTGTCAAACAAACAGGATGTTTCGATCCAAGTGGGGATTTGCCGCAAGAAAGTTCTCCAGGACATACCCCAGACAAACCTTCAGGCATAAAAAAACCGACACGAGGTCGGTATTTTTAAAGCAATTCATGGTGCCCAGGGGCGGAATCGAACCGTCGACACGAGGATTTTCAGTCCTCTGCTCTACCGACTGAGCTACCTGGGCATTTTGAGATCTTACAATTTTTTGCAGTGGTGCCCAGGGGCGGAATCGAACCGTCGACACGAGGATTTTCAGTCCTCTGCTCTACCGACTGAGCTACCTGGGCGGAACTACAAAAGAGCGCCATTAGACTCGATTATCCGCTGACAGTCAATAGCTAATGTTTTTTATTCGAGATGGAAAGGATTCTGTTAGCGATGATTGTCTGCGGAACATTTTGATAACACATGATTTTTACCATCACCACATCTTTATAGCTTGTCAACGACCGGTGCCAGTCTTGGCAATATAATCTAGCATGATCAGCGCTATGATTGATCACAGCATGTTTCTTTGTCCCGCCTAACTTATGCCTCTCAACATCTATCTTTTGCATTAATCTAATCTTGGTTTTATTTTTTCGCGCATTTAACTTCAGACCATGTAAAATTACGCTACATATTTAGTAAAATTTAGGATGTTAACGTGTTTAGAGGAACAACCATACTTTCCGTACGTCGAGGCGACAAAGTTGTAATCGGTGGCGATGGCCAGGTCACCTTGGGTAATACCGTCATGAAAGGCAATGCCCGCAAGGTTCGCCGCTTATATCATGATAAAGTTATTGCCGGTTTTGCTGGCGCCACGTCTGATGCTTTCACTTTATTTGAACATTTTGAAGGCAAGCTGGAAAAGCACCGGGGTAATTTGACCCGCGCCGCTGTGGAAATGGCCAAGGACTGGCGCACAGACCGGGCTTTGCGCAAACTGGAAGCGTTGCTGACTATCGCTGATTCAAAAACCTCACTGATTATTTCCGGTACCGGCGACGTGATCGAGCCTGAGTTTAATTTGATGGCTATAGGTTCGGGCGGCGCTTTTGCCCAAGCGGCGGCCCGCGCTTTGCTGGAAAATACCGATCTTAGCGCACGCGAAATCGTTGTAAGATCTTTAAACATAGCCGCCGATATTTGTATTTATACCAATCACAATCTGCGTATAGAAGAACTCGACGCTGAACCTAACGAGTAAATCATGACCCAAATGACCCCCAAAGAAATCGTAAGCGAGCTGGACAAACACATTGTCGGCCAGGCCAATGCCAAGCGTTCTGTTGCGATTGCACTGCGCAATCGCTGGCGCCGCCAGCAGGTTGATCCTGCGCTACGCGAGGAAATTACCCCTAAAAATATTTTAATGATCGGTCCTACCGGCGTTGGTAAAACTGAAATTGCCCGCCGCCTAGCGCGCCTAGCTAATGCGCCATTTATTAAAATTGAGGCGACCAAATTTACCGAGGTCGGCTATGTTGGTCGTGACGTCGATTCGATTATTCGGGATCTGGTTGATACTGCGGTCAAAATGACCCGCATCACAGAAATGGATAAAGTTGAAAGCAAGGCGTTCGATGCTGCCGAAGATCGAGTTCTGGATATTTTATTGCCCAGAGCAAATGGTGGCATGCTGTCCGATACTGAAGAAGCTACCCGTCAAAAAATGCGCAAGAAATTACGCGAAGGCAAGCTGAATGACAAGGAGATTGAAATTGACGTGCATCTTGCACCGGTTGGCGTTGAAATCATGGCACCTCCCGGCATGGAAGAAATGACCAATCAGTTACAAGGCATGTTTCAGAATTTAGGCTCGGGCAAAACCCGTTCCCGCAAAATGAAAATCGACAAAGCCTTAAAAGTTTTACAAGACGAAGAAGCGTCAAAACTGGTCAATGAAGATGACATCCGCTTGCGTGCGGTGGAAGCTGTAGAACAAAACGGCATCGTGTTTCTGGACGAAATTGATAAAATTTGTAAACGTTCAGAACTGGGCGGCGGCGAAGTGTCCCGCGAAGGCGTACAGCGCGATTTATTGCCGCTGGTTGAAGGCACCACGGTCAGTACCAAGTATGGCTCAATCAAAACCGACCATATTTTGTTTATCGCCTCGGGTGCATTCCATTTAACCAAACCCTCAGATTTAATTCCCGAACTACAAGGCCGTTTCCCTATCCGTGTTGAACTGGATGCGCTATCCGCAGACGATTTTGTTCGTATTTTGACCGAACCCGATGCGTCGTTAACCGAGCAATATACCGCGTTATTGGAAACTGAGGGCGTAGCACTGTCGTTTTCTGAAGGTGGCATTAAGCGCATTGCTGAACTTGGTTGGCAGGTTAATGAAACAACTGAAAACATAGGCGCTAGGCGCTTGCACACTATTTTGGAGCGGTTGCTGGAAGATATTTCTTATAATGCGCCGGATCTTGCTGGAAAAGATATTCTTATCGATGCCGCCTATGTGGATGAGCATTTAGTGGAGTTTGTCGAAGACGAGGATTTGAGTCGGTATATTCTCTAAACGTGTATAAACCCTCGGTTCGGTAGTTTTTGTAACCAAATGATTATTAATGGTTAATTTTGTGAGTTTTGCTAAAAAACAACACATCCGTCCATTGGAACCCACTGAATCTATTGAACTTTAAAAAAAATGAGCGAACCGTCAGTATAAAGATATTAATATTCTAATTGTTGACACAGAAAATCATGAAATTTTACTTTGGGTAAAGCGATAGAAGCAGGCTTGTTAAGTGAATCTGTCTCAAGAGATGAGCTTAATAAAGTTTTATATGCAGATTGAGGTAAAAGCTAGCTTCGTTAAAGATTTAAAAACCGTTCCTAAAGATTTCAGAGAGAAAATTGCTACTCTTATTTGCACTATAGAAGAAGCGTCCACTCTTTCAGATTTAGCGGGTATCAAAAAACTGAAAAGTTATCAGAACTTTTATCGCATTCAAGTTGGCGTTTATCGATTAGGTTTTGTATTAGACGAAAATACTATTGTGCTTGTTTGATTTTTGCACAGGAAAGAAATCTATCGATATTTCCCACAACACTAAAATTACGAATTCACATGCGCCTAACTGCAAAACCCAGTAATACCCACCCAACTGAAATTAAACTGCATCAGGTTTCTAATGTGGTTGAAATCAGTTTTGATGATGGCAGTGTGTTTAAGCTGCCATCAGAATATATGCGCGTTTACACGCCTTCGGCAGAAGCGGTAGGTCACGCGCCCGGCCAGGAAGTGTTACAAGTCGGCAAAGAAGAGGTCACTATTAAAGAAATCAATCCGGTGGGCAATTACGCGATAGCGCCGGTCTTTAGCGATGGCCACAACAGCGGTATTTATACCTGGGATTTTCTGTATAAACTGGGCGCTGAATACCCAAGCCTATGGGCTGATTATCTGAAAAATCTTGACGCGGCCGGCTACAAACGCAAAGAACCGCTACAAAACTAACACCATTGTTCTAATCGCAACGCTGGAGCGTTGCGGACTGCATTCCCACGCTGGAGCATGGGAACGAGATAAACACAAATAGGTATAACCATGAGTAACACCACCCATTTTGGATTTAAACAAGTCGCCTCAGAAGACAAAGTCAAGCTGGTGCGCGGCGTATTCGATTCCGTTGCCGGGCAATACGACGTCATGAATGATTTGATGTCACTGGGCATACACCGTATCTGGAAGCGGGTTGCGGTGCAACTTAGCAATGTACGCAAAGGCGAACAGGTGCTGGATTTGGCTGGTGGCACCGGCGATTTGACCACGTTATTTGAAAAGCGCGTAGGTCCAGAAGGCCAGGTCGTTTTGGCCGATATTAATTCAGAAATGCTCCGCACCGGACGCGATCGCTTGATCGACCGAGGGTTAGTTGGCAATATCCGCTATGCACAAGTCAATGCCGAATGCCTGCCTTTTGAGGATAATACCTTTGATTGCGTGTGCATTGCTTTTGGCTTGCGTAACGTGACTGACAAGGATGCCGCTTTGCGTTCTATGTACCGGGTGCTGAAACCGGGTGGCCGAGTGATCGTGCTGGAATTTTCGCATCCGGTCGATAAAATCACTGAAAAAGTCTACGATTTTTATTCGTTTAAGCTGCTGCCAAAAATTGGCAAAATCATTGCCAAAGATGAAGAAAGCTACCGGTATCTTGCTGAATCCATTCGCATGCATCCGAAACAGGATGAATTGAAAAAAATGATGGAAAATGCAGGGTTGGAACGCTGCGAATACTTCAATATGACCCAAGGCATCGTTGCCGTTCACCGAGGTTATAAGATTTAACATGCCGATCAAATCGTTACTGACTGGCGCACTTGAAGCCGCGCTTAATCGCTATCTTGCGCTGGACCAGGATAGTGGCCATTTTTTAGCGCCATTAGCGGGCAAAGTCATTGCTGTTACGGTATTGCCGTTTGAGCTAACGCTTTATTTATGTCCGGCGGCCGATTCGATTCAATGCCTGGATCAGTTTCCAGGATCGCCAGATACCCGTCTGATCGGCTCGCTTTGGGCCTTGGGTTTGATGGGATTAAGTTCCACGCCGATGCGGTCGGTTTTTTCTGGCGAGGTTAAAATCGAAGGCGATATGCACACCGGGCGCAAATTCCAGGAGCTGTTTGCCAAACTGGATCTTGATCTGGAAGAACAACTGTCGCAGTTCACCGGTGATATTATTGCCCATAAAGTCGCCAATTTTTTTCGCTCAGGTCAACGCTGGAGCAAGGATTCGCTTGAAACGTTCAAACTGAATGCGACAGAATTTTTGCAGGATGAAACACGCGATTTACCGTCAGCGCCTGAAATGGATATTTATTACGCCCAGGTCGATGATGTGCGTACCGATTTTGACCGCTTGCAATACAGGCTTGAACGGCTGGAAAAGCAATAGCTTTTGATTTTCTCACCACGAAGCCGTAAATAAAATTAGCCTAACCCTCGCCCATGTTTGGTTACGGCGCAAAAACCGCCTAACCCAAGCTACGATTTGAACCCAGTAACAAAGGTAACTCGTGATTCACCCTAAATTATTATTTCGCTTGATCCATATCAACTGGGTTCTGGTCTATCACGGCCTGGATGAAATCGTTTTAAACACGCATTTATTCCGACCTATCCGTTATTTAGCCGTTTTATCTCCTAGTTACTGGCTCAAACGCCAGGAAGAGCCTCGCGGTGTTAGAATCAGGCGCGCACTGGAAGATTTGGGGCCTATTTATGTCAAATTTGGCCAGGCTTTGTCTACCAGGAAAGATCTGCTGCCAGATGACATTGCCGATGAATTGGTTAAATTGCAGGACCGAGTTCCACCTTTTGCCAATGACCTTGCCCGCAATATTATCGAGAAAGAACTGGGCATGTCGATCAGTGAGGCGTTTGCCGAGTTTGATCCAGAACCGCTGGCGTCGGCCTCGGTCGCACAGGTTCATACCGCTGTTCTGCACAGCGGCGAAAGCGTGGTGGTTAAAGTCCTGCGTCCCGATATAGAAAAACGCATACGCTCGGATATCGGCTTGCTCTATCAATTGGCCCGCTTTGCCGAGCGTTTTTGGGCGGATGCAAGACGGTTGCGACCTATGGATGTGGTTGCCGAATTTGAAAGAACCACGCTGGATGAACTCGACTTGGCCAGAGAAGCGGCTAATGCCGCCAAATTACGCCGGAATTTCGAAAACTCCGACATCATCTACATACCCGAAATCCACTGGCCGCTAACGCGCCAGAAGGTTATGGTCATGGAACGCATCCACGGCATACCGGTAGGCAACATCGACCAGCTTAGAGAAGGCGGAGCCGATTTTAAATTGCTCGCCGAGCGCGGCGTGGAAATCTTTTTTACCCAAGTGTTCAGAGATAATTTCTTTCATGCCGACATGCACCCGGGCAATATTTTTGTTGATCTTCCAGCTAAATATATCGCAGTCGATTTTGGCATAGTCGGTACCTTGTCCTTGTCTGACCAGCGTTATCTGGCGGAAAATTTTCTGGCATTTTTCAATCGTGATTATCGCAAAGTGGCCGAAATGCACGTGGAATCGGGCTGGGTTTCTAGCTCGACCCGGATAGAGGAGTTTGAATCGGCGATACGCAGCGTGTGCGAACCGATTTTTGAAAAACCGCTTAAAGATATTTCCTTCGGACAATTATTGCTGCGTTTATTTCAAACTGCCCGGCGTTTTGACATGCACGTTCAGCCCCAGCTAGTGTTGCTGCAAAAAACCCTGCTCAATATCGAAGGACTGGGAAGGCAGCTTTATCCTGACCTGGATTTATGGCAAACCGCCAAACCTTTTCTTGAGCGCTGGTTTCATGAACGCATCGGCCCTAAAGCCAAAATCGACAAGCTGATTAAGCAGTTTCCTGACTTTGCCGAACAATTTCCCGAAATTCCGTCGTTAATTTATAAAGCGCTGGACAATGCCGCTCACGCAAAACAGCACACGGAACTGCAAAATCGGGAATTAGTCTTGCTGCGCAAACAAATGGCCAATAATCACCGTACCACAGTCTGGGCCATGCTGCTCAGTGCTGTGGTCGTTAGTCTAGCAGTGTTGTTTCAATAATTTCATACAAGAGGCAGGTAAATATGGTAACACTAGAAACGCCAATCTGTGATTTTGGCAAAAAAGCAGTTGATTTCAAATTGCCCGGCGTAGACGGGCGCACCTGGTCGTTGCAGCAGTGCATGGGTAAAAATGGTTTGCTGGTGATGTTTATTTGTAATCATTGTCCGTATGTTAAAGCCGTGCAGGACCGGATCGTCAGGGATGCTTTGGAGCTCAAAGCGCTAGGGATTGAAACGGTTGCGATCATGTCTAACGATGTGGCCGAATATCCCGCCGATTCCTTTGACAACATGAAAATATTGTCCGAACAATTGAATTTTAGTTTTCCTTATTTGCTAGATGAAAGCCAGCAGGTCGCCAAGGCTTATGGCGCGATCTGTACACCGGACTTTTTTGGCTATAATGCTGATTTTGAACTGCAATATCGGGGCAGACTGGATGCCAGTCGCCGAGAAACTGCGCCTTCCGATACCAAACGGGAGTTATTCGAAGCGATGAAACAGATAGCCGAAACAGGTCACGGCCCTAAAGAGCAAATCAATAGCATCGGCTGTTCGATCAAATGGAAGCAAGATTAAAATCTTCTCTCCCCAATCCTGTCCAGCAGGAGAGGGTGTAAATATTAAAACATCAACCCACAACAACGAGAGCGTAATATGTCAATCAAAAGAATGGTAGATCTGGACTTAGCAGGCAAGCGAGTATTAATCCGTCAGGATTTGAATGTGCCAGTTAAAAATGGGATCGTAACCAGCGACATTCGCATCCAGGCTAGTGTGCCAACTATCGAAATCGCCTTGGCTGCAGGCGCTGCGGTCATGGTGATGTCGCATCTGGGTCGCCCTGTTGAAGGCCAATACGATGAAGAATCTTCATTAAAACCGGTTGCAGAACGCTTGTCCAGTTTGCTGGGCAAACCGGTCAGACTGGAAAAAGACTGGCTGGACGGCATCACCCTGGCAGCTGGCGAAGTCGTACTGTGCGAAAACGTGCGCTTTAATGCCGGTGAAGAAAAAAACGACGATGAACTGGGCAAAAAAATGGCAGCGCTGTGCGATGTGTTTGTGATGGATGCTTTTGGCACTGCACACAGGGCGCAAGCGTCAACCCACAGCGTAGCTAAGTTTGCGCCGATTGCTTGCGCTGGACCGTTACTAGCCAGCGAATTAGATGCACTGGGCAAAGCCTTGGAAACACCGGCTAAACCATTAGTTGCGATAGTGGGCGGTTCTAAAGTATCGACTAAATTAACGGTATTAAAATCTTTGTCCGAAAAAGTTGACCAGTTAATCGTCGGCGGAGGCATAGCCAACACCTTTATTGCAGCGGCCGGTTTTCCAGTCGGCAAATCGCTGTATGAACCCGATCTGCTAGATGAAGCTAGACGATTGATTAGTGAAGCCAAAAGCAACGGCTCGGATATTCCGATCCCAGTTGACGTGGTTTGCGCCAAGGAATTTTCCGAAACCGCTGTTGCGACAATTAAAAAAGTAGCCGATGTCGAAGAAGACGACATGATTATGGATATAGGTCCTGATACCGCAAAACTGTATGCTGAGATTTTGAAAACTGCTGGTACCATCGTTTGGAACGGCCCGGTCGGTGTGTTTGAATTTGATCAATTCGGCAATGGCACTAAAGTGTTAGCCACTGCGATTGCCGAAAGTCCAGCTTTTTCGATAGCGGGCGGCGGCGATACCTTGGCAGCAATTGATAAATACGGCATTAACGATGACGTGTCTTACACCTCGACTGGCGGCGGCGCTTTCCTTGAATTTCTTGAAGGTAAAGAACTTCCGGCTGTTTCTGTGTTAAAATCACGCAGTTAAGAAAAAACCGACCCACAACGCATCAGGATTAAAAATGGCCAGAGTCACTATCGAAGATTGTTTAGAACATGTTGAAAACCGCTTTAAACTGGTTTTATTAGCCAGCACTAGAGCGCGCCAACTTAGCCACGGTGCGACTGAATTTGTGCCACGCGGTAAAGATAAAGATACCGTTGTCGCGTTGCGCGAAATTGCCGCCGGTCATGTTACGACCGAAAACGTTAATCTGCTGCATCGTGTTGGCGAAGCGCATGATCACCATAACCCGATGTTCTAATTAGTAAAGCTTATGCTGGAAATAGCCGACATACTCGAACTAGAACGCCCCCAGGACAAACTGGTTCGGCGTTTATGCTCGACTTTGTCCGGCTATCTGGATCAAACCCAAATTGATCAATGCGTCCATGCTTATCAGGTAGGCGCAGCGGCGCATATCGGTCAGTTTCGTAAAAGTGGTGAAGCCTATATTTGCCACCCTGTTTCTGTGGCGATCACGCTGGCAGAAATGCACATGGACGCTAACGGCATCATGGCCGCTATTCTGCATGATGTTATTGAAGATACCCCAATCAGTAAAAAACAACTGGCTGAGCAATTTGGTACAGAAGTTGCCGAACTGGTCGACGGGGTTACCAAATTAACCAAAATTGATAGTAAATCACACGCCGAAACGCAAGCGGAAAATGTTCGCAAAATGTTTATGGCTATGGCCAAAGACTTACGGGTGATTATCGTTAAACTGGCCGACCGCCTGCATAATATGCAGACTCTTGGCGTGATGGCGCAGCCTAAAAAATACCGTATCGCCCGCGAAACTTTGGATATTTACGCGCCAATCGCCAATCGCCTGGGCATGAATAATATCCGGCAAAAACTCGAAGCCTTGAGTTTTGAAGCGATGTACCCGATGCGGCATGCGGTGTTAAGCAACGCGGTAAAAAAAGCGCGCGGCAACCGCCGAAAAATTGTCGATATTATAGAAAATACTATAAAAAATCGTCTGGAACAGGCGGGTTTGCACTGTGATGTTGCCGGACGGGAGAAAAATCTGTACAGCATATACAAAAAAATGCTGAACAAAAAAATCTCCTTGGCCGATGTGTTTGATGTCTATGCGTTCAGGATTTTTTGTGATGATGTCGATACCTGTTACCGGGTGCTGGGTATCATGCACAATCTGTACAAGCCGATACCCGGGCGCTTCAAGGATTATATTGCCCTGCCCAAGGCCAATGGCTATCAATCTCTGCATTCGATTTTAATCGGCCCTTACGGTGTTCCGATTGAAGTACAGATTAGAACTCATGATATGCACCGCATGTCAGAATCCGGCATCGCCGCGCACTGGCTGTATAAATCCGATGATGATAAGACTGAAAAATACCAGGATCGCGCTAACGAGTGGTTGAGGGATTTGCTGGAAATCCAAAAATCCGCCGGTGATTCGCTGGAATTTATCGACAACCTAAAAGTCGATTTGTTCCCGCAGGAAGTTTTTGTATTTACCCCGCAGGGCGCGATTATTAAACTACCTCGCGGTGCGACGATTATTGATTTTGCTTATGCGGTACATACCGATTTGGGCAATGCCTGCGTATCTGCTCGTATCGACAAACAGCTGGTACCGTTGCAAACCCGACTAGAAAACGGTGTTACCGTCGAAGTTATTACGGCGTCGTGGGCCAGGCCTAATCCGCTCTGGCTCAATTATGTAATTACTGCCAAAGCTCGCTCTGGTATTCGTAATTATCTAAAACATTTCAAGCAGCAGGAAGCCATTAACCTGGGCCGCCGTTTACTGGAAAAAGAATTACACACGATGCATTTGCATCTAGATGATATCGACAAAACCAAGATACAAGCCTTGCTTAAGATCATGGCTAAACTATCGCTGGATGAATTGCTTGAAGATATAGGTCTGGGTAATAAAATGCCATTTCTGGTTGCCAAACGTATGGCGCAGGATGATATTCATGCCATTATCAAACTCGATGACAATGATCAGGGACAAAAAAATCCGCTGATCATAAAAGGCACGGAAGGCATGGTCATTACGCTGGCAAAATGTTGCAGGCCGATTCCTGGCGATTCGATCATCGGTTATTTCAATCCCGGCAAAGGCATCGTCGTGCATCATCACGCGTGTCGAAACAGCAATTTGGTCAGAAAAAAACAAACTAACTGGCTGGATGTAGAATGGAGCTTGGATGCTGTCGGTGATTTTCCAGTTGAAATCCGCATGGAAATACTTAATCAACGTGGCTCACTGGCCACTATCGCCTCAACTATTTCCGAACTGAATTCGAATATCGACAATGTCACGGTCGTTGATCAAGATGGTCGTATTTGTGTGGATTTAATCACTCTAACGGTCAAAGACCGGGTGCATTTAGCCAAAATTATGCGCCGCTTAAAAGAATTATCCATCGTGTTAAAAATTACTAGGATTAAAGCATAAAGGATCAGCCATGACTAAATATATCATTCAGACAGATAATGCACCCCAAGCCATCGGCACTTATTCGCAAGCAATCAGGGTTGAGCACACGGTTTATCTATCAGGACAAATTCCGTTAGTACCTGCAACCATGATGATGGTTGAAGGTGATATTGCCGCACAAATCACCCAGGTCTTTAACAATCTGCAAGCAGTTGCCGAGGCGGCCGGCGGTGATTTGTCGGACATCGTCAAGCTGAATGTCTTTTTGACTGATTTGACTTATTTTCCGCTAGTCAATGACATCATGGCGGATTATTTTAACGAACCTTATCCAGCACGCGCCGTGATAGGGGTTGGAGCATTACCTAAAGCGGCGGTGGTGGAAATGGATGCGATTATGGTTTTAAAGCCGCAGGAATATCCGGCTTCTTGAAATAACAGGGAGGTCAATCACCCCGCCCTGAAGGACGGAGCTTGCAAAAGCTAGGTTGACCAGACTAAGTGCTTAGGCACTACGATTACAACAGGTCGTTAAGACTTACCAGCGAATGCTTCCTTAGTTCGCTGCTCTAAAAGGATCGGATCACGCTGGG
>CANNNV010000084.1 GCA_947506155.1 Methylococcaceae bacterium | reverse complement strand
TAAATTTACAAGGAGAATCGATGCGGAAAAAAATGAATTCCTTGACTCAAGTTGAACACTTGGAGTAAAAATTCACTTCCACCGATGCGTTAGGTTTTAGGTGTTCAAGTTCGGCCAGAATCACTGTTCAAATTAATCAGAATACGCACTAACCTTGGCTTGCACCCTGCGCTTCTTTGCCCGCAAGGAATCCACCTTGCCTCTTCTCCAGCACCAAGGGGGTAGTTTGTCACGCGCAACAACGCCCGCTTGTTTCAAAGTACTGTTCGCTTCCAGTTAACCTCGTTTGGATTAATGATCTTGATTCTTCAGCCCTTCGCTCCATCCTCATTACAGGGATTTCCTCACTACTACGGCTTCTGCTGACTTCTCCAGCACTCTCATGCTGGAGATCTCCCCGGGTAAGGTGCTAAAACTTTCTGCCCGTGCCGTCAAGCTCTACCTGATATGTCTTTCGGTAACGGTTGGATTTCGTGGTTCCTAGCACACTCATCGCCCATACCCGGCCTCACTGCTTGTTCGTATTCCTACGGTCGTGCATTTGCTACGCGCTTCTTTCAGGCTGACCTCGCGGTTTCCCCTTTGCGTTTCGCTACGGTTGTCGTTACTTCTTCCGATTATCTCCTTTCAGATAACAAGTTTTAGCCCATGCCGGGCACACTAGGGTGGATTCGCCGAAGGCAATCCACCACATCGTAATGAATTAAACCAACCCTCGCTGGAATGTTTTATGTTTGGATGTTTTCTCACTTACCTGTTTTCGATGTTACGTATGTGTGGCGGTTTGCTACGCGAAACCGCCCTACAGTGCTACAGCGCTATCAACGGAGAGCAAATTATCAAATGAATATGTTTTTATATGAAATTTGAAGCAGTAATGTACAGAATTGTATGAACCCAGGCTGTGCGCTGGCTGCAATGTCAATAATCAGTAACGGCCGGAGGTGTCAAAAGGCGGGTCGGGTAATTTGTAATCAGTCGGTCGCGGGTTCGATTCCCATCACCAGCTTCAACAAAAAAAAGCCCTTAGATGAATTTCTAAGGGCTTTTTTTATGCATGAATATAGTAAAGCAAGATTTAGTCTGGGTTACAGACAACACTGCAAACAGATTAACGTTAGATATCCGCCCAGAATCGGCGCCAACATTTCTGTTTGCCAGTGTAATATTAATTATCTAAGTGACATGATATCTACGCTAGTAAAACTTTGGAGTCTCTGGTTTGGAAAAAGCTCCACTAAACCGAAACTAGAAGATTCTAAAACATTACGCCGTCGTTTGTACCTGCAATAAGCTTTATTTGTTAACTTATAATGCTCACCTGTATCTCTATTAAATAGTCCTATATGTAAAAATGTCGATGCTCGCTCAACATTTAATATCCGCATATATAACTGCCACGCCTCATTTACTAAATCCATGTTTGTCATAATAATATTTATTCAGGTTATGATATTACTTACGTGATAAAAGGATTCAAGAATAAGTAGCTTAACCTCTTTAATCAATAAGTATTATTACGTATCCGATATTCGGCACATAACTTATCTTGTTCTGAGGTATGGGATATCATAAAAGATAATTAAAACTCGAAGGAGTTAGTTACGCGGTTTCATCTGATTTAACGATCTGATATTTCCCTTTTCAACGTGTTATACCTTCTATTGTGGTGGCTAATATCTGGCCACACCAAAATAATAATGAAAAAAATTTAACAACGGATTTTTGAAAGCAGGCCGTACTCGTAGCTGATAAGTTGCGCAAAGTTTCATGGCGGCCCCACTAGCTTCAGTTAAAAATCTATCGGGTCATCGAATGGTCTAGCGTTAGAGCTATACTCGGGCTTGGTAGCGTTTTCTGTGGCGGGCTTCCGCTTCTTAATATCATAGACAGTCAATGAGTTATTAACGGTAATACTCAACCCGTGCTTAGTTTCGCCCGTTGTCTTGTCAATCCACTCGGTAGGCTTAAGGCTACCAATGACTGATAAAGCATCACCTTTTTGTAATTTTGCGATCTTTTCAGCTGTTGATTCAAACGCCATGCCCGATACAATCACTGGCTTTTCCTCCCCCACCGATACCGATAGCAGAAGTTGAGTATAAAATTTTCCAGACTGTCCGGTACGTAGCTCTGGTGTTTTTATTAGTTTACCGCTTATTAATGCGTCGATCATTTTCTCATCTTCCTATAAATTGATTGGGGTATTTTTAGTCGCAACCGAAGCCACTATAATCCGGTACAATCAAAAAAATATCAATGATGGAAGTCTTATACGCTGTTATTATTTTTTGGAACTAAAATAATTTAAGTATTTATGCTGTTATTGAAAAATAGTAGCACCTGTTTTAGAATTAGCACTTTGGCCGTAAGCTTTTAATGCTAAAGTTTTCAGGGGTGATTAATTACTTTTTCAGTCCTTCTTTGTAATTGTAGTCACCTACTGGTCTTAAAAAGGTATATTTGTATGGTTTCACAATAAAGGTGTCTGCTAGATCTATAAAAATATCAGCTTTTAGTGACGGTATTGATGCTATAGCCGCCATAGGACTTAATACAGCAACCCCACCAACTCCAGCAATCATTCCTACAAAACTTATCGGACGTAAAAATCCATCTGCTAAGATGTCGTATCCACTAGGTTTTATTTCATCTTGTTTGGCAAAGCCAGTCGATGTAAAGCTAACGGCACTTACAAGAATTAACAATTTCATTATTTTCATCAGTTTTCCTCAAAAAAATCAATTATACTCATGGTTTGCCCTTTAAATAACAAGCAAATTATGTCCTATGCGATAACTCTAGACCATCCAACACAAGTGCTCTGGGTTTAAAGCCTAAATCTCGTTCTGCGTCGCGGTAATCAAACACCAAATCGCGGTTCATGCGTTCGGCCATCGCAGTTGACCATTGTCGATAGCGTGGCAAGCACCGCAACCCACGCAGTGCTAAGCGAAACGCCCAAAGCGGCACCGTCAGTAAGCGAGGCTTGCGATTCTGCGCAATAAAAATACGCGTCACCATCGCGCGATAACTCAGGGTTTCTGCGCCGCACAGCGTATAAGCCTGGTTTGCCGCACAAGGCGTTTGCAAAGCTGATAAACACGCTTTTGCGACATCGTCGGCATGAACAGGCTGACGCAGTCCCTGGGCTTGACCAAACAAGGGAAAAAAACCTAAACGGTCAATTAGGCGTGCTATTTCGGCAATGTTTTTATCCTCCCCCCGACCATAAATCAGCGTGGGGCGCAAAATCACCCATTCTATCCCGCAGCGGTTAGCCCATGCTTGCACGCACGCTTCCGCATCAGCAAGCTTCAGCGCTACAGCCTGTTCTGCTGGATCGAAAGAATCGTGCTTGGTATAGAGACTGGTGGACGATAGCGCCACCACCCGGCGTGCGCCCTGGGCTTCAAGCAGAGAAAAATAATCTGGCAACAGCCAGATAGGCGCGACACAAATCCACCCAGGTATGGCATCTTTAGCGACTGGGCTAGTAAGCTGGCGCCACTCGACGTCATTATTAGACGGCTCTATTGTTTGCCGGGAGTAGGCTATCACTTTTTTATCGGACTCAGCCAGTAGTGCCAGTAGACAACGGCCTACCAGACTGGTTGCACCGAGTACACCAACCTTATTAGCCACAGGCTCGACTCATGCGTTGGACGGTAAAGTAAGCCGCCATAAAACCAAAGCGCAGCCACACCGCCAGTGCAACTAAGCCCATCAGTACCCCCGGATATTGGTTTCGAAAAAACTTATGATAAAACCGTATCATGCCCTTATGTTTATGCCATTCGACAAAAATCGGTCTGCCGCTACTGCAAACACCCAAAGCGTGGGTAATATACACTGAAGGCACAAATAAAATTTTCCAGTTTTTTTGCCGAAAACGCATACACCAATCCAAATCTTCGCAATGTAAAAAATAGCCTTCGTCCCAGTCGCCAACGTCTTGCATCGCTTCCCGTTTGACCATCATACAAGCGCCAGAAATAGCTTCTACTTCTATAGGTTGATCCGGTAGCGGTTGTTTATGCAGATTAAAATCAAAAAACAGACGCGGCCAGCGCTCGGAAAAACGGGCCAAACCAAAAGCCCGTACAAAAGAGCGCCACGGGGTCGGTACCGCACGGCGACCACCAGCCTGTTCAGTGCCGTCTATATTAGCCAGCAAACCACCGACCATCCCAACAGTAGCATCCACGCTCATTACGCTTAGTAACTCAACCAGTGCGCCCGGTTTGAAAGAACAGTCCGGATTAAGAAACAGCAGAACTGGCGCAGAAGCTTGCCTCGCACCGGTATTACAAGCCGTAGCAAAGCCAACGTTGGTGTTATTTTTAATGATTTGTATACCGGGCAAGTTGTGCAGCGGCGCCAAGCTGTTATCTTTGGAGGCGTTATCAACCACGATAATTTCAATTGCCAAGGGGCATTGCAATAACGATTCGACACAGTTACGCAATAACGCTCCAGCATTATAATTGACGATAATAGTTGATATCACAGCGCTCATAGGAATTTCATAGCCAATTGTGTGATTGAGAGTAGTCGTGATGGTAGCGATAAATACGCAATGTCATCGCGGGAGCTGTTATTAAGTATTTGAAAATATGATCAAATATATATAAAAAATCCTGCTAAAAATATTGTAACAGAAAAAAAAACAGTAATAGAATAGCAAGTGGAAAATGTTTTTTCCACGTGGATACAAGCTTTATCCTTTACGGTTAGAATCGCTGTACTACTGACAAGTTTGATTAAAACCGACTTTACTGGCAACAAGAACAGTAGATCGTAGCCAATGTACAACTCTTTTAGATTACACCTATCGGTTGAAATGGCTCAACCAGCAGTATTCCAGTTGCAGGTTGCAAAATCTATCAACGGAAAGCGACACTCAAATGAATATATTTGTATATGAAATTTACAACAGCAAAAAGAGCCAAATTCTAGCATGGCAATCCACCAAGCACCAAATAAGGCACAGAAAGCTTGGCAAAAGTCACCGTCGAGAAGAAACCAAAGATGTTAAAAAACAATTAACAGCGCGAACAGCAGAAAACAAAAAAGGCATATATCCCTACATGCCCTTAATTTATCGACTTTCTTTAGTTGTTGTTTACGGTTGTTTTACGGCTTCACTTTCCTATACAAAAGCTAGAAAATATTTTTCCCAGCAAATCATCCGAGCTAACCGTTCCGGTAATTTCAGCAAGACTCATTTGAGCCTGTCGTAAATCTTCTGCGACCAATTCGCCAGCTCGACTGCCGATTAACTGGTTTAATGCGCTTTCGACAAAGTCATGACCTTTATTTAAGGCTTCTATATGTCGTCTTCGGGCAATGAAAACATCGTCGGTGGCTTCGTTAAAACCGACGCTCTGTTTGAGATGCTGTTTTAATAAATCCATACCGCTGCCGGTCTTTATTGACAGATAGATTTGGGTGCCTGAATCGGTTTGTTTTATTTCAGGTTTTAGGTCTACTAGATCAATTTTATTGTAAATTCGGGTGATATTGCCGAACGGCAGGGTAGTTAATATCGACTCGATTTCTGAATCTCTAGCATCAATCAGCAATAAAATTTTATCAGCGTTTTTTATTTCCTGGTGCGCCCGACGGATGCCTTCTTGTTCAATCGCATTGTCGCTCTCACGCAAACCGGCGGTGTCGATAATATGTAAGGGCATGCCGTCTAGCTGGATGCGCTCTTTTAACACGTCCCGCGTAGTTCCGGCTATGTCAGTGACTATCGCAGCCTCATGCCCAGCCAGCGCATTGAGCAGACTGGATTTTCCGGCATTTGGCTTTCCAGCCAAAACCACCGTCATGCCGTCACGCAATAAGCGCCCTTGTTGTGCAGTTTTTTGAATTTGTGCGATGCGCTGCTGTAAGTTGATTATCCGATTTTCAACGACGCCATCAGTTAGAAAATCGATTTCCTCATCAACAAAATCGATCGCGGCTTCGACATAAATTCTAAGTTCAGTTAGCTCTTCAACCAGTTCATTAATCTGTACTGAAAAAACGCCTTGCATGGATTTTTGTGCCGAACGTACCGATTGTTCAGTGCTGCTTTCAATCAAATCGGCGACCGCTTCAGCTTGGGCTAGATCGAGTTTATTATTTAAAAAAGCCCGCTCGGTAAATTCGCCCGGATTGGCCAAGCGTGCACCTAGCGCTAAGACTCGCCGCAACAACATGTCTAAGACAACAGAACCGCCATGACCTTGAAGTTCAAGAATGTCTTCGCCGGTATAGGAAGCGGGAGCGGGAAAATAAAGGCTGATGCCAGAATCTATGAGTGTGCCGTCTTCATCGTTAAAAGATGAATAACTGGCCTGTCGGGGGATTAATGCTTTATGTGTAAGATGTTTGGCGATTTCGGGAACTAAGGTTCCCGAGATACGAATAATACCAACGCCGCCATTCCCTGGCGGTGTCGCAATAGCAGCAATAGTGTCGAAATTTTCTATATCCACTTTAAGGCATTTTAGCGATTTGCCGGGTGATATACGACTGCTGAATAATAGACAAGGTATTGTTAACCACCCAATACAGAACCAGACCGGCCGGGAAAAACAAGAAGAAAATAGTAAAGACAATAGGGAACATCTTCATGATTTTCGCTTGTATTGGATCTATCGGCGCTGGATTTAAACCTTGCTGAATCTTCATGGTGATGCCCATGATGACCGGCAAGATATAGAAAGGATCCTGTGTGGATAAATCCTGTATCCATAACATAAACGGCGCCTGACGAAACTCAACGGTTTCACTCAACACCCAGTATAAACACATAAATACCGGAATCTGCACCAAAATCGGCAAACAACCGCCTAAGGGATTGACCTTTTCTTTTTTGTACAAGCCCATCATTTCAGTATTGAAACGAGGTCTGTCATCGGCAAAGCGTTCTTGCAATTCTTTAAGACGCGGCTGAATTTTACGCATTTTAGCCATCGATTTATAGCTGGCTTGCGATAACGGGAAGAACAGTAATTTAATACACAAGGTCACGCCAATAATCGCTACACCCCAGTTACCAAGCGCATCATGAATCTGATTTAACAGCCAGTATATGGGTTTACCGATAAAGGTTAAAAAACTGTAATCAACGGTCAGTTCGAGGCCAGGCGCTGTCTTTTCCATCATCGGCTGAATCTTAGGGCCGGCGAATAATTGAGCAACAAATTCCGCAGCTGAGTTTGCATTAACCGTGACTGCTGGCGAATACGTTCCGATCACATAATGCCCGTCACTCAGGGTTTTAGTGTAAAAATGATTTTCCTGGTCGGCGGGTGGAACCCACGCAGAAGCAAAATAATGTTGAATCATCGCTGTCCAACCACCTGGACTGACCACATCGAGATTTTCATCTGCCATATCTTTGAAGCTTATTTTCTGGTATTTATTTTTTTCAGTATAAATAACACCGCCATCGTAAGCTCTCATGCCTCCGGTCAGCATACCGCCGCCACTACTTTCCTCTGGAACCTTAAATAACTGACTGTATTGTCTCCCGGACCAGGCTTTTGCTGAATCGTTTTTAACTTTTTGTTCCAACGTTATTTGATAACTGCCGCGTTTAAAGGTGAATGATTTGGTAATCATCAAACCATTATTATCGGTCCAGGTTAATGGGACGGTTAAACTGTCCTCGCCAATTTTTAAATCGTAATGGGATTGTTCATTTTTAAAAACGGAATGATGATTTGGCGCTGGCGCAAAACCACTGCCAGCAATTAAGCCGCTTTGTGCAACAAATAATTTTTCCTGATTGCTATCAAACAAGCGTACTGGAGCAGTGTTTTTTTCCGCCGCAGCCAAGCCGATCATCGCACGTAATTTATCGACCAGCGTATTGGACTTTTCCGTCGGATAGCCTAGTAAATCCAGATTCTGGATAGTGCCTCCCTGGGTATCGATTTCCAGCGCCAGTACATCAGTTTTAATAGTGATGATGTTCGCAGAAGACAAACTTGCTAACGGTACTGCTGCAATATTTTGTTCAGAGGTTTCGGTCTGGGCTGATGCGGAAGCATCGGCCGGTAAATCTGCTTTGGTGTTCTCAGCTACCGTGCTTGCAAGAGCAGCAACTTCAGGTTTCGGGCCATAATCTTGCTGCCAAGCTTGTTGGAGCATAAAAACAAGCATTGCAAACGTAACGATCAGTACAAATCTTATATTATCCATTCTTATTACCAAATTTTTCCGGAACGGGATCAATGCCACCTTCATGAAACGGGTGACACCTTAATAATCTTTTGAGGGTCAGATAAGAGCCGATAATGGCTCCGTGGAGCTGAAGCGCTTCCAGAGAATAACTTGAACAACTTGGATAGAAGCGACACCTGTTACCAAGCAAAGGGCTAATAAAGTATTTATAAAACTTTATGATTGCTATGAGTATGAATCGCATCGGGATACCAGCTTAAGCCAATGCTTTTCCAAGGATTTTCTTAACGAATCCAGCGGAGCATCTACGGCTTCTCTACGAGCCAAAACAACAATATCGATATTACCCAAACTATGTTGTTTTATTCTAAAATTTTCCCGGACAGTTCGTTTAATCACATTCCTGTGTACTGCCTTTCTTATATTTTTTTTAGCAATTGCCAAGCCTAGCCTCGGATGATCAAGATCATTCCTAATGGCTAAGAGCGTAAAATATTGATCGCTTGATTTTACTGGCTTAGCAAAAACTTTTTTATATTCAGCCGGCTTTCTTAAGCGTAGCTGCGGGGAGAAACTGAAAATTTCTTCAGCCACACAACCATCAACTAAACGGTTAACTGGGCGCGACCTTTTGCTCTGCGAGCATTGATAACCCTACGGCCGCCGACTGTTGCCATTCTTGCACGAAAACCGTGGGTTCTTGCACGTTTGATTTTACTGGGTTGGTATGTTCTTTTCATGTTACTTAAAGGCCTGATCGGATGAGTGTTAACAAAAACAGATAAAAAAGACAGCGGATGATAAAATAATCTATCAGACCTGTCAATTCTGTAGCGCAATGTTTTATTACGGTATAGAGACAAAAAACGAAATCACATCATTACAGCCATCAACTTTATTATTAATTCAATGAGTTTAATTTGGAATAACTGTCTTTCTAAACTTGAAAATGAAATTTCAAGTTCTGACTTCAGCACATGGATACGGCCTCTGCAAGCCATAGAAAGCGACGACCAAATAAAATTATTGGCTCCCAACCGCTTTGTTTTAGACTGGGTTAAAGAGCGGCATTTTACAAAAATTGAAGAAACTATTCATGAGTTTTCTAACGGCACGTTAAGTTTAAGCCTGGAAATTGGCTCCATAAATTCAGCCACCGTTGCGGTAAAAAAAGTAGCCAAGCCTGCCGCAACGCTTAAAGCCAGTCCAAACTTCCTGAATAAGGCTTTTACTTTCAATAATTTTATTGAGGGTAAAGCTAACCAGTTGGCAAGAGCGGCTTCGATGCAGGTTTCTGAGAATATTGGTAAAGCCTATAATCCGCTGCTCATTTATGGCAGTTCAGGTTTAGGTAAAACCCATTTGATGCATGCAGTAGGCAATGCCGTACTACAAAAAAATCCGTCAGCGACTATTGTTTATTTGCATTCTGAGAAATTCGTTCAGGATATGGTTAGAGCCTTGCAGCAAAACTCCATTAGCACCTTCAAAGAATATTATCGGGGGGTTGATGTGCTGTTGATCGATGATATTCAATTTTTTGCCGGCAAGGAACGCTCTCAGGAAGAATTTTTTCACACGTTCAATACGTTGTTGGACAAAAAACACCAGATTATTTTAACCTGTGACAAATACCCCAAAGAAATTATCGGTCTTGAAGACCGTTTAAAATCTAGGTTTGGCTGTGGACTTCCGGTTCTAATCGAACCCCCTGATATGGAAACCAGGGCGGCTATTCTAATGAAGAAAGCGGCATTGATTAATATTGAATTGGGTCAGGACGTTGCTTTTTTTATTGCTAAACGGATTCCTTCCAATGTTCGTGATCTTGAAGGTGCGTTAAGGCGGGTAATTGCCAATGCACAGTTTACCGGTCGTGAAATCACGGTTGAATTTACCAAGGAAGCCTTGCATGATTTGATTTCTTTACAAGATAAACTGGTTAACATCGACAATATTCAAAAAACAGTGGCTGCGTATTTCAAAATTCGCGTCGCTGATTTGTCATCTAAAAATAGAAAACAGACGGTTACTCGACCTAGGCAAATGGCCATGTATCTGGCCAGAGAACTAACTTCGCACAGCTATCCTGAAATTGGCGATGCTTTTGGCGGTCGTGACCACAGCACTGTAATAAATGCCTGTAAACGGATTGCTCAATTGAAAGAAGCTGATAATAAGATGGCACAAGATTACTCCAATCTGTTGAGAACCCTGTCACATTGACAAAGCGCAAGCTGTAGACCGTATTTTGTGCATTTTTCCTTGAATAACCAGCGACAGATGTTAGTATTCACTTTTTCCATGTCATTTATAACAATATAACTAATTGATTATTAGGAATAAAAATTATTTATAACAACTTCCTTTTAAACCAATAGTGATAATAGAGAAATATTTTTTTATGAAATTTATTATTAATCGAGAAGATATTCTGCATCCTTTGCAGCAAATAGTCAGCGTAATAGAAAAAAGGCAAACTATGCCTATTCTTTCCAATGTGCTAATGGTTGTCGAAGAAGATCAGTTGATTTTAACCGGTACCGATCTGGAAATTCAGATTATTGCCAAAATCAATATCGCCACAGCCACACCCGGTTCAATTACAGTACCTGCCAGAAAATTCTTAGATATTTGCCGATTATTGCCTAATGGCGCCGAAATTAAATTTGAGTTGTTAGAGGATATCGCTAAGGACGGAGCCTATGCATCAAGTCAGTGGGGAGCAGGTTCAACCAAGGTAAAGATAGCATCCAGCCGCAGTCGATTTTCATTGAGCTGTTTGCCTGCGGATAACTATCCCGAATTTGCCGAGTCTGAATTAGAAAATCACTTATTCATTAATGCCGGTAAATTAAAAAAAGCACTTGATAAGACCGTATTCTGTATGGCTAATCAAGATGTTCGTTATTATTTAAACGGTTTATTACTTAATGTCTCTAACAGTAAATTGAAACTGGTTGCATCCGATGGGCATCGCTTGTCTATTTATGAGGACAATCTCGAACAAGCGGCTGGCTTTGAAGCTCGCATTATTCTTCCTAGAAAAGGCGTGCTTGAATTGAGCCGACTGCTTGATGATGCTGAGGCTGAATTGAAGGTTGAGTTTTCCAGCAACAATATTCGAATTTTTATCAAAAATCTGGTTTTTTCAGCGAAGTTGGTAGATTCAAAATATCCTGATTTTGGCAAAGTTTTTCAGCAAGAATTTTTCAATCAAATTCACATTCAAAAACAAATACTAAAAGACGCATTAACCCGGGTTGCGATCTTGTCAAATGAGAAATTTAAAGGCGTAACTTTAGACATCACCCCGGATAGCCTGAAAATCAGTACGCATAACCCAGAGCATGACGAAGCCGAAGAAGAATTAGTCATTGAGTACGTCGGAGAGCCTTTAACTATCGCTTTCAATGCTCAGTATTTACTGGATGCTGTTGCAAATTTGGATTCTGAACTTGCTGTGCTAACAATTGCGAGTAATGCCAGCAGTTGTTTTATTGATGAACCAGGGGAATGTGGATATAAATTCATCGTTATGCCGATGCGCCTTTGAATTCAGTTTACGCTACACTTTGATAAAACAGCCTAATCAAGGGTGAATAGCGGCCATGCTTCATGGCATGTTGCATGGCCGCATAATACATCGCCCTATTGTTACCATCAAATACCGGCGGCATTAAACGGGCATTCAAACACTGCGCCATCACCAAAGCACGTCCCACCCGGCCATTACCATCGCCAAACGGGTCAATCACCCCGCCCTGAAGGACGGAGCTTGTAAAAGCTAGGTTGACCAGACTAAGCGCTAACACAGTGCTACGATTACAACGGGTCGTTAAGACTTACCAGCGAATGCTTCCTTAGTTCGCAGCTTGTAAAGGATCGGATCACGCTG
>CANNNV010000083.1 GCA_947506155.1 Methylococcaceae bacterium | reverse complement strand
GCCGCCAACAGAGCGAATAAAATCAACTTTACCCGCTAATGCCCATCGATTAAGTGTTTTTGGGTGAAATCCAAACATCCGTTGAGCTTCTTGTGGGGTAATATACCGGCTCATTTAAACTCGTCCTATTTATGGTTGTTTAAGGATATGTATTACCATTTAATGTGACTAAGTCAAAAGACGCTATTATCCAAGCAATGATTTGAAGATGGAAATTTTAGATTTTATAGCTGAAAAATGATATTAAAAATTAGACAAACTACCAAATTGCTATGCTCTGGACGCTGATTTCGCTATTTTTCTGTTGGTTGATTTTCCGTGACTTTCAGAGTCGCAGGGTGGCGCAAAAGGGTTATGACTATCCTGACCCTGCACCGGCATATAAACCCTATCTTATTATTTTGGTGGTTTTGGCCTTGTCATTTGCTTGGCCACCTTTTCATCACTGGAGGATAGAGCGTTTTTTATCCGCTAAAGCCACAGAATTGGCAGAACTCCACCCTGCCAAGGTTCATTGCAACACCATTTTTGATACTGCCTTCGACAGAGAACAGCTTTCCATCGGTCACGCCAACCCTGAAACAGGGGAAATTGTTATCCAATACCCGTGGTGTGAAACACTGATGGACTATCTTGACCATCCCGATAGTGCGAACGCGGAAGAAATTTATAGCCTCAACATGTTAACCCATGAAAGCATGCATGTTCGCGGCGAATACAATGAAGCGATTACCGAATGTCAGGCGGTCCAAAGAAACTACCGTGCGGCAAAATTGCTCGGCGTTGCCGATGGAACTGCTCGAAAAAATGCTCTGGATTATTATTACAACAGCTACCAGGGCAAAGCCAATTTAGGTTGGTTTTCGGCCCGATATTTCTCTGACCAATGCGCCCCCGACAAAGCCATGGATGAACATTTAATCGATTCTACCTGGTTGACACTGTCAACAGATCCTCGGCAACTGCTCTCCGCTCAATAAATCCAAAATACGGCTGATGCCAAAGGCTGTTTGCAGGGTAACTGTGCCTCGCGCATCGATAGCAGTAACCTTGCCGATTTGACAGGCCTGTTTGCCCAGCGGGTGCTGGCGTAGAACGCTCAGGGTTATTTCGGTTTGCGCTTCTGGCACAAACAGCGCGAAACAGCCTTCATTGGCGATATACAGCGGATCAAAGCCTAAAATTTCACAAGCACTATTGACATCGGCGTGTATCGGCACGGCTGTTTCATGAATTTCAAGCGCATGACCCGAGCTTGTCGCCAGCTCTATCAATCCGCTAGCCAAACCACCGCGCGTCAAGTCGCGCAGGCAGTGTATGTCAACTTCTGCGTGAAGAACGTTCTGAACTAGGCCAGACAAATCGGCGCAATCACTGATAATACTGCTGTCAAAATTCATGCCTTCCCGCTCCAGCATAATCGCAATGCCGTGCCGAGCTATATCACTATTGATAAGGATGCTGTCGCCAACCTGAATGCGGACCGGCGACACCGCGACATTTTCTGCGAGCAGACCAATGCCGGCGGTATTGATATAAACGCCGTCGCCGCTGCCATGGTCGACCACTTTGGTGTCGCCAGTCACGATCAACACTCCGGCCTGCTGCGCGGTGTCCTGCATCGACTGAACGATGCGTTGCAGGTCTTTAATCGCAAAACCTTCTTCGATAATCAGCGCGCAACTCAAATATAAAGGTTTTGCGCCGCTCATCGCCAAATCATTCAAAGTTCCGCATACCGCCATCTTGCCGATATCGCCGCCGGGAAAAAACAGCGGTTTCACTACATAGGAATCGGTGGTAAATGCCAGTTTTGAGCCGTTAATGGTTAATACTGCGCTGTCGTGCTTCTGGTTGAGCAAAGGATTGCTAAAGACCGGCTGGATCACGCTGTCCAGCAATTGCTGCATGAGTCGGCCGCCGCCGCCATGAGCCATGACGATTTGATCATAATGCAGCGGCACGGGGCAGTTTAATTCAGACATGGCGACGATATCGGTAATAAGCGGCGCAGGCGCCTTCGGAGGAAACCATGGTGGCGCCCAGTGGATGTTCGGGAGTGCAGCTTGCGCCAAATTCGGCACATTGCGCAGGCTTGATCAGCCCCTGCAATACTTCGCCGCTACGGCAGGCTAAAGGCTCCAGGGTATTAATCGAATCGACTGAAAAACGTTGCTCGGCATTCCAGTCAGCATAATCGGATTTTAAAGCCAGGCCGCTGTCGGCAATTTCACCCAAGCCCCGCCAGCTTCTGTCGACGACATCAAACACCTGGCTCATCAACTGTTGTGCGGGCTGATTTCCTGATTCTTTGACCACGCGACTGTATTCATTTTCAACTTGATAGCGGTGTTGTTCCAGCTGTTTTATGCACAGATACAGCCCGTGCAAAATATCGACCGGCTCAAAGCCGGTGATTACAATAGGAATTTTATACTGCGCCGACAGCGGCAGGTACTCATGATAGCCCATGATCGAGCAAACGTGACCGGCACCCAGAAAACCTTGCACTTGATTGTCCGGCGAGGTCAGCAGCGCCTGCATGACCGGTGGCACTCTGACATGACAAATCAGCAGCGAGAAATTAGTCAGTCTTTGCTGTTTAGCCTGGTATGCGGCCAAAGCGGTGGTCGGCGCGGTAGTTTCAAAACCTACGCCGAAAAAAACCACCTGTTTGTCAGGATGCGCCTGGGCGATCGCCAGCGCATCCAGCGGCGTATAGACGATGCGTATATCAGCGCCCTGCGCTTTCAGACTCAGCAAATCATGGTGGGAGCCGGGGACGCGCAACATGTCGCCAAACGAACAAAAAATCACATTAGGTTGCGCAGCAATGGCCAGCGCCTTATCGATATAAGCCAGCGGCGTCACGCAAACCGGGCAGCCGGGGCCGTGGATCAGCTTAATAGCCTCAGGCAGCATTTGGTCGATGCCGTATTTAATAATGCTGTGCGTCTGACCTCCGCACACTTCCATGATGGCCCAGGGCTGGGTGGTGATGGCTTTTATTGCTGCGGTTATTTTTTTTACTGTTGCTGGATCACGAAACTCATCCAGGTAATTAATCGCCGTCATAAGTCTTCCTGAAAGTCTGCCAGGTCTTGAAATGCCTGCAAACTAGCTTGAGCCTCGGCTTCATCCAGTATCGACAGCGCAAAGCCGGCATGAACAATGACATAATCGTTAACCTTGGCTTCGGGTACATATGCCAAGCTGATCTCCTTGCTGACGCCGGAAAAGTTAACACGCCCGGTGCGCGCCAGAGCATCGCTGTGATCAGAAAGACTGATGATTTGTCCAGGTAGGGCTAGGCACATAAGTTATCCTATAAAAATTTAGCGGCATAGAGCTGACCAAGGGCCAGTCCGCCATCGTTAGGAGGTATCAGTTCGTGGCAGTATACCTTAAATCCGGCACGCTTTAACCGATCATTAACTTTTGCCGTCAGGCACGCATTTTGAAAGCAACCACCACTCAGGATGACGGTGTTTTGCCCGGCCCGCTCGGCTACAGCCACGATGATTTCAGCCAGCGTGTTATGAAACTTGCAAGCGATCAGTTCAACGGGAGCTTGTCCCAGATCGTCCAACAACTGCTTTAAAGTGATGGTCCAGTCGATAATAACAGGTTCTAGGTGCTGGAGCTGAAAGTCATAATGCAGCTCGGAGCTGCTTGATGCCGCGCTCATTTCCAGCGCCATGGCTGCCTGGCCTTCATAGTCATTGATGGAACAGAGTTTTAGTAGACTGGAAACCGCATCGAACAACCGTCCAACGCTGCTAGTGCGGGGACAATTGAGTTGACGGCTTAACGCGACTTGCAATAATTGCAACTCCTGGCCGGAAAAAGGCAGGTTATCGCGCTCGAATACGCCATCGCCAAGAATTTCGTAGAGCAAACCCAATGCGGAGCGTCGGGGTTCCTGTATGGCTTTATGCCCACCGGGCAAAGAAAACGGAGCAAAACAGGCGTAGCGCTGAAAACCTTGTGGCTTAATCAGCAAAAATTCTCCGCCCCACAGCGTGTTGTCAGTACCCAGTCCCGAACCATCCCAGGAAATACCCAGAACCGGCGGTTCCAGGCCGTGCTCGGCCATGCACGACAGGATATGGGCGTAATGGTGCTGTACCGGATGCTTTTCCTGGCCTGTTTGCTGTGCAAACTGGCTGCTGGCATAGCCGGCATGCAAATCATACATAATCCGAGTTGGGGTAATGTTATAAAATTCCTGTAAGTCAGCCAATGTAGCGTGAAATTGTTGCCGGGTCGCCGCCACATCCAGATCGCCCAGATGCTGACTTAGGATAATTTGCCGGTCATGGCTGATCGCTATCGTATTTTTTAACTGGCCACCGACGGCCAGCGTATCGGGCAGTGCTGTTGTCAAGCTAACCGGTAGCGGCGTGTAACCTCGACCCCGGCGCAACACCGTGATTTTGTCGCTGATCAGCCTAACAATCGAGTCATCCAATGGGCGTAAAATAGGTCGATCATGACTCAGAAAATAATCGGCCACGCCGAGCAGTCGAGCATAAGCCTGTTGCTGATCAATGCAAATCGGCTCGTTTTGGCGATTGCCGCTGGTTGCGACCAAGGCGTAAAGCGCAGGGATGCCTTGATAGCTATTAAACAACAAATGATGTAATGGTGAGTACGGCAGCATGATACCTAGTAGTCTGCTACCCGGCGCGACTGTTGGTGCGACGAAGTCAGCCCCACCGGAAGAGTCTTGGCGGTTTAACAGCACAATAGGCGCGGCGGCTGAAGTTAAGGCTTGTTGCTCAAGCGTGTCAAGCCGGCATAACTGCCGGGCTGTGGAAAGATCTGCAATCATCAGTGCAAAGGGCTTTTGCGGACGCTGCTTTCTGTGTCTTAGCCGCTCAACAGCTTGCTGGTTGGTGGCATCAACCAGCAACTGATAGCCACCTATACCTTTGATCGCGACAATTTTCCCGGCCTGTAACTGTAAAATAGCGGCCAGCAGCGCCGGGTGTTTTTCGGCCAGCAAGTTCCCCGACGCATCCAGCAAAGCTAAACTTGGACCACACGCCGGGCAAGCGATGGTTTGAGCATGGAAGCGCCGATTGTCTATGGCCAGATAGTCTTGCCGACAGTCATCGCAAGGAATGAAGCTCGCCATGCTGGTCCGGCTACGGTCATAAGGCTGGCGAGTCATGATGCTGTAACGTGGTCCGCAGTGGCAACAGCTGGTAAACGGATAATGGTAGTAACGGCTTTTTGGATCAGAAAGGTCGCGAACACAATCCGGACACGTTGCTATATCGGGCAAAACAAAGGCCGAAAGTTTTCCGTCAGCAGTACTGGCTTGAATCTGAAAAGCCTTAAACCCAATTAACGGCTGCTTAATGATGGTTAAGGCGTTAATTTTTGCAAAAGGCGGCAAACAATTGTTCAAGTCATTTATAAAATCCTGCTGATGGACGGATAGACCTTCAATGTCGATGGTTACGCCGCTGGGAGTATTCGCAATCTCGCCTTGCTGCTGGTGTTGTCGGGCAAGTCGTACGACAAATGGACGAAAGCCAAGTCCCTGTACGAAACCGGTCAGAGTGATTTTTAAATGCTCTTTGTTAATGCTAAAGCCTTTTGCCTGTGGGGTAAACAGTGTTTTAACTGTCACTAAAATAGTAGACAGTATATAATCTCACGCTTTTATTCAATTATTTACTAAATTCAGACCGGAAGAAATCATGCTGGGTAAGTTGGTTAAACTTGTTATAGGGAGCCGTAATGACAGGCTGATTAAGAAGAAAAGATCATTGGTCAAAAAGATCAATGCGCTAGCTTCTGAGTTCGAAAAGTTATCTGATGATGCGTTAAAAGCAAAAACTCAGGAGTTTCGTGATCGTCTGGCTAAAGGTGAAAAATTGGATAATCTGTTGCCGGAAGCCTTTGCAACCGTCAGAGAAGCGTCTACCCGGGTTTTCGGTATGCGCCATTTCGACGTGCAATTGATTGGCGGCATGATCCTTCATGACGGCAAAATTGCCGAAATGAAAACCGGTGAAGGAAAAACCCTGATGGCCACCTTAGCGGCTTATCTGAACGCCTTGCCCAGTCGCGGTGTACATGTCGTTACGGTTAACGACTATCTGGCCAAACGCGACTCTGAATGGATGGGCAGGCTGTACGGTTTTCTAGGCTTGACGACCGGCGTGATTGTCAGTCAAATGGAAAGCGATGCACGGCGTAAGGCTTACGGTTCCGACATTACTTATGGTACTAACAACGAATTCGGCTTTGATTATCTGCGCGATAATATGGCATTTAGCCTGGAGCAAAAAGTTCAGCGTGACTTAAGCTTTGCTATTGTTGATGAGGTGGATTCCATTCTTATCGATGAAGCGAGAACACCGCTGATTATTTCCGGACCTACCGAAGAAAGTACTGAAATCTATATCAAGGTCAATGAAATTATTCCTTTTTTGACTAAGCAGGAAAAAGAAGACGGACCTGGCGATTATTCTGTCGACGAAAAAGTGCGCCAGTTGTATCTGACCGAAGCCGGTCACGAACGGGTTGAACGCTTGATGGTCGAACATGGCCTGATGATGGAAGGAACCAGTTTGTATGATGCAACTAATATTCGCTTGATGCACTATCTGACCGCGTCTTTGCGTGGTCATGTATTATTCAAAAAAGATGTCGATTATATCGTTGCCAATGATGAAGTGGTTATCGTTGATGAGTTTACCGGCCGGATTATGCCGGGACGGCGCTGGTCTGAAGGTTTACATCAGGCAATTGAAGCGAAAGAGCATGTCGCTATTCAGAATGAAAACCAGACTCTGGCCTCAATCACCTTTCAGAATTATTTTCGCTTGTACGAAAAACTGTCTGGCATGACCGGTACTGCCGATACCGAAGCGTTCGAGTTGAACAAGATTTACGGCCTGGAAGTCGTGGTCATTCCCACGCATCGCAACATGATACGTAAAGATTTTGGCGATGTAGTGTTTTTAACCACCGATGAAAAATATGTCGCTGTTGCTGACGATATTAAAGCCTGTGTCGAGCGTGGACAGCCGGTACTGGTCGGGACTACCTCTATTGAAAATTCCGAGCGGCTATCCGAATTATTAACCAAACTTGGTATTAAACATGAAGTGCTTAATGCCAAGCAGCACGAGCGCGAAGCCCATATCATTGAACAGGCTGGTATGCCGGGCGCAGTGACTATCGCGACCAACATGGCCGGACGAGGCACGGATATTGTACTCGGAGGCAATCTCGATGCAGAACTGGCGGCGCTAGGTGAAGAGGCCAGTGCAGCCGATAAGGAGAAAGTTCGTGGCGCTTGGCTGGATAGACACGAACAGGTTATCGCCACTGGTGGTTTACATGTAATCGGTTCGGAACGTCATGAATCGCGGCGTATAGACAACCAGCTAAGAGGCCGCTCAGGCCGCCAGGGTGATCCGGGCTCAACCCGTTTTTACCTGTCGCTGCAAGATGATTTGATGCGAATTTTTGCATCAGACCGCGTAGCCGGCTTAATGCAGAAACTAGGCATGGGCAATGGCGAAGCGATTGAGCATCCCTGGGTAACACGCTCGATTGAAAGCGCTCAGCGTAAGGTTGAAGGCCGTAATTTTGATGTGCGTAAAGAAATTCTGGCTTATGATGATGTTGCCAATGACCAGCGTAAAGTCGTTTACTCACAACGCAACGAACTGATGGCGGCAGAGGAAATCTCCGACATTATTAGCGCGATACGTGAAGACGTGGTCAATAATGTGATCACCCAGTATATTCCGCCTAAGACTATGGTTGAACAGTGGGACACCAAAGGACTGGAAGAACATTTTCTTCATGAATTCAATGTTCAAGTTCCTGTGCGCAAACTCCTGGATGAGGATCATTCTTTACAAGAAGAATCCTTGCGTAAACGCATTATTGCTATTTTGGAACAAAACCATAAAGACAAAGAACAGCAGATGTCCAAAGAAGTACTACAGCATTTTGAAAAATCAGTGATGCTGCAAGTGCTTGATAACAGCTGGAAAGAACATCTGGCTGCCATGGATTATTTACGTCAGGGCATACATTTCAGAGGTTACGCGCAAAAAGATCCTAAGCAGGAATATAAGCGTGAAGCTTTTGAGATGTTCACCAGTTTACTTGAGCACCTTAAGTATGAAGTAATAGGTATTTTATTTAAAGTTCAGGTCAGGCAAGAAGAAGACGTGCAAGCGATTGATGAGCAAAGGCAAGCGCCCAAAGAAATGCACTTTGAACATGCGCAAGTCTCGGTTTTGGATGCTTATGAACAGTCATTAATTGAACAGGAAGAAGTTGCTGCGGCAGATCAACCTATCATCAGGGATAGTAATAAAGTAGGTCGCAATGATCCTTGTCCTTGTGGCTCAGGCAAGAAGTTTAAGCAGTGTCATGGTCAGTTAAGCTAATTTTAGTTGTTGTCGGGTTAGGCTACACTAGCCCGACATTTCAAAACAATTCTTCTGTAAATTTTTCATCAAACTGATCCGAGTCATCCAGTAACGGAGTAAAGCGCGTCGGTACCTGTTTCGCTTGAAAAAATTCCCAAACTCCAGCTTTACTTGTCGATTCGGCTAATAAACCCGTGCTTGGATTTATAAACGCTTTTACTACACCTTGAGGCGCGGCAAGAGACGTTTCCGGGGTGTCTTTCAAGGCTACCCGCATAAAATTTATCCACATCGGCAATGCCGCTACGCCACCTGTTTCAAGATTACCTAGCGGAGAAAAATCATCAAATCCTATCCAGGCGGTAGCGACATTTGTCTTGGTATAACCATTAAACCAGGCGTCCCGTTGTTCATTGGTGGTGCCTGTTTTTCCCGCAAGATCCTGTCTGCCCAATATTTTTGCACCAGTTGCGGTACCTTTTTGAACCACATCTCTTAATAATGAGTTCATTAAAAAACAAATTTGCGGAGTAATTATTCTTGAGGCATAACGCTGGTCTAATTCCTGAGTGCTATCGCAATTCGGGCAGGAAATTTTAGGTTTGGCTTGATAAATTATTTCACCTTCATTAGATTCAATGCGTTCTATGAAATAAGGCGTAATCAAAAATCCGCCATTGGCAAAAGTGGCATAAAATCTGGCCATTTGCAGCGGTGATGCATAACCGCTACCCAATGCTAGGGATAAGGTTTTAGGTAGTTGTTCATCAGTAAAGCCAAAGCGTAACGCCGTTGCTACCGCTTTTTCAACACCCATATCCTTTAATAAGCGAATAGCAATAATATTTCTTGAGTGAGTGATGGCTGATCTGATGCTAGTTAGCCCGTAGAATTTCTTGCTGTAATTCTCCGGTCGCCATTCGCTTTCCTGGCCTGGATTGTCGATAACAATCGGCGCATCGTTAATAAGACTGGCAGTGGTGTAACCTTGTTCCAGTGCGGTCGTGTAAATGATTGGCTTAAAGCCTGATCCCGGCTGTCTTTTTGATTGGGTCGCTCGATTGTATTTGTTACGAAAAAAATCGAAACCGCCAGTCAACGCTAAAATGGCACCATCGGCAGGATTTAATGAAACAAAAGCGCCTTCCGCCTCGGGTACCTGAGCTAAAACCCAAGTATTATCCGGTAGTCGGCGAACGCGAATAGTATCACCGATTTGTAGGGATGCCTGGGCACCAGCCCATTTAATGCTTTTCTCTGGTATTTCAATAAGAGTTTTATCCTGAAGCCTTGCTGTAAGATTTTTATTTATGTGTAGGACAGTCGCTGGCAAGGTGTCACCTATGGCTGTAGGAATCTTCACCTTTTGGCATGAGTCGCCCTTGCAATGACGGTAACCGTGACGCTGATCATAAGCATGCAAGCTATCGACCAGCGCCTGATTCGCCGTTGTTTGCAGCGCTCCATTCAAGGTTGTATAAACCTTGAAGCCAGACGTATAGGCTTGCTCACCATAGAGCTCTAAAATTTTCTGGCGTACCATTTCAGCTAAATACAGCGCTGAAACTTCAGGCACAACCGATTGCAGTTTAGCGCTGGAAGACTGCAAGGAGGACACGTCATAATCCTGCTGAGTGATGTAATTAAGCTCAAGCATCCGGTGTAAAACATAATTGCGCCTCTCAATGGCACGCTCCGGATTAGTGATGGGGTTATAGAGTGATGGTGCTTTAGGTAATCCCGCAATCATCGCGTATTCGGCTAGGTTTAGTTCGGTTAAAGATTTGCCGTAATAAACCTGAGCCGCTGCGGCAATACCATAAGCTCTGTGCCCCATGAACATCTGATTCAAATAAAGCTCCAGAATTTTATTTTTCGGATACTCATGTTCTATTTTTAATGCCAGAATGATTTCTTTTAACTTACGGGTATAGGTTTTTTCACTGCTTAGTAAAAAGTTTCTGGTAACCTGCATAGTGATAGTGCTGCCGCCCTGTTTTTTCTTGCCAGTTAAGGCAAGTTGGAGCGCGGCTCGAAGTAGGCCTTTTAAGTCAACACCAGAGTGCTGATAAAAGTCGTCATCTTCTGCGGCAATAAAAGCATTAATCAGTTGTAAGGGAACTTGCTCTATATTAATTGGTGTACATTTCTTCTCGCCAAATTGGGCAATCAGCAGCTTATCTTGGCTATAAATACTTAAAGGTATTTGATATTGGACATTATGCAGCGTCTTGACATCAGGTAAGTCGATAGAAAGCTGCTTATATAAAAAATAACTGGAAATATCTGCACCCAAAATGATAATTATCAAAAAAATAGCTGACCATTTTACGATTTTAGCCACAAATGATCCTGGGAAGCTTTAGAGTAGTGATAAAAACTGTAGACAAAAAGCAACAGATAAACAATTAAATTACATTTTAAGCATCAAAATAGAAAATGCTACTATACTTTCGCCAATTAATAGTTTTTTTCATCGGTTATTAGCGCAGATACCTGCCGGGACAGATCAGCCCACTTCATGCAAAAATCTACATTTTCTGTCTTTCTGTCGATGAGACTATTGTTCCACTTATCACACTATTTATCACGTTTTTCAAAGGTTAGCTCATGAGTTGGTTTAGTCAGAAACAGAGTGCAGTTCTTGGCATTGATATCAGTACAGCGGCTATAAAATTACTCGAGTTGAGTAAAGCCGGTGCTCGTTATCGAGTTGAAAGCTATGCAGTCACACCGTTGCCGCAAGACGCTGTTATTGATAAAAATATAGCTAACATTGACGTGATAGCAGATACGATAAAAATTGCTTTAAAACAATCTGGCTCCAAACTAAAGCAAGCGGCTGTCGCTGTTACAGGATCTTCAGTGATGACTAAAGTTATACCCATGCTAGCGTCCCTAACTGATGATGAAATGGAAGAGCAAATCATGGTTGAAGCTGACCAGTACGTGCCTTACTCACTGGATGAGGTTAATTTTGATTTTGAAGTGCTGGGCGAGAATGAAAGTAATCCGGAAATGGTCAATGTGTTGCTCGCAGCATCACGGAAAGACATCATTGAAGATCGTGTCGAGGCATTGGCCAAAGCTGGTTTAAAAACTAAAATTGTCGATGTTGAAGCCTTTGCAATGGAAAATGCTTTTACCTTATTGATTGATCAATTGCCAGAGGGCATAGAAAACCAAACGGTTGCAATCGTCGATATCGGAGCAACCATGACAGTTTTAAATATTTTGTCTAATTGTCGTACTGTGTACACAAGAGAACAAAGTTTTGGCGGCAAGCAACTAACTGAAGAGATTCAACGTCGGTACGGACTTACTTATGAAGAGGCGTGCTTCGCAAAAAAACTGGGCGGATTGCCTGATAATTATACCGTTGATGTACTCGATCCATTTAAAAGAGCTATGGTTCAGCAGATTCAGCGGTCGATACAATTTTTTGTTTCATCAACTGCCAATAGACGCATTAACAGCTTGATTCTGGCAGGTGGTTGCGCATCCATACCCGGCATCGATAAATTAGCTCAGCAAGCTATAGGTGTACCTGTCGTGATAGCCAATCCTTTTATCAACATGTCTTTAGCTCAAAAGATAAAGCCCCAGGCATTAAGCAATGACGCATCAGCAATGGTTATTGCTTGCGGGTTGGCCTTGAGGAGTTTTGACTAATGGCCAGAATCAATTTACTGCCTTGGCGTGAAGAACTGCGAGCACAAAAAAAGCAGGATTTTATCAATGCCATCGCTTTAGCTGTATTGGTTACCGTGCTTATTTTTTTTGGAGTTCATCTCTATATAGAAGGACTCAAGGCCTACCAAGAACAAAGAAATAAAATAATTCAGGATGAAATAACCTTATTAGATATAAAAATCGCCCAGATCAAAACGATTGAAGAGCAAAAAGCCAAGTTGATGAGCAAAATCGATCTGATTCAGAAGTTACAGGAAAGTCGCCCCGAAATTGTGCATTTATTTGATGAACTTCCCAGAGTAACGCCTGATGGCGTATATCTTTCTAAGTTTACCCAAGTGGGTGGGGAATTGACTTTTGAGGGAAAATCACAATCTAACGCTCGTGTTTCTGCATTTATGAGAGCGATTGAAGCCTCTCCTTGGTTAAAAGTTCCAACGCTAGATGTTATTCAATCATCGAATAAAATCAATCCCGAGCAGTTAAGTGATTTTACTATGCATACCAAGCAAGGCAATACCCCTGCTACCGATGGTGGTAAGCCGTCAATCACCCCGCCCTGAAGGACGGAGCTTGTAAAAGCTAGGTTGACCAGACTAAGTGCTAACACAGTGCTACGATTACAATGGGTCGTTAAGACTTACCAGCGAATGCTTCCTTAGTTCGCTGCTCTAAAAGGATCGGATCACGCTG
>CANNNV010000082.1 GCA_947506155.1 Methylococcaceae bacterium | reverse complement strand
TTGTCTTGGTGCCTCTCACCGCCTCTAAAGCAATCTTGGCTTTTTGGGCACCTGTAAAAATCTTCCGTTTGCTTTCGCTCATTTCTTGCTTCTCATTTTTCGACAGTGCATAGCTTAAACCATTGTCCGGATTTCAGGGCCCACTATACACAGGCAGTTTTTAGTCTGCTCACCATCCAAATACCCCCCCGACTCCAGGCATCGCCGTGCTCTGGAAATACCGCGCCATCTATCGCATCCGCGATGAGCAAGTGGGGCGTTGTTTAATTACCCTCATAGATTTTTTCTTTTAATCAAATAAGGCGCTAAAAATGAAAGAAGATACAGAAAATAAAAAAGAATTTATTGACGGACTAAGTGTACAAACAAAAATTATATTTAATAATCTATGTGAAAAACTTTCAAACAAAAAGTTTTTTGATGATCTTACACTGCATTATCATCACTTTCCTAGCAGGAAGAGCTACCAAGCTAGAATTGGCTACAAGAACAAAATAGACCATAAAGCTGAATATAATATAGCGACTATTGACTGGCAACCACAAAAAAACAGATTTAAATTAAGGATGGGCGATAAAAAATTTGCTGAGAAAATCTATAACGATTTACAAGATAAATATCCAATTGTTCTTAAAAATCATGAGGAATTGAGAATCGAGGCATATTTAACAAATACTGATGAAATCGATAGCATTGTAGATTTAATTATTGACTCTGCTTCTTATAATAGCCGGGTAGGCCGTAATAAGATCATCTAAGCCAAGTAGTCGCGTTGGGTTAACAGTTTTATCGTTAATCCAATATTTTCGCATGAATGTATTGGGTTGCGAAAAACATGCAAATTACGCAGTTTTTACGTTATGTTTTTTAAACATAGGAGTATTCTTAATATGACAACAACTACAAGTTGTACACTAAATGGACAAAAAATTGATATTGATTCCGCTCCTCAGAAACCTGTTGTATTCAGATTAGACCCTACCGGGGCAACGAAGATCATCTTAGGTTCCACTATAAAACCTACACCACAGGAAATACAACAGGAAACTAATAATTGGCCTGAAGGCTTCTGGGATTACATGAATACTGCCGACCATAGTTACACTATGGATAATTATCAGCAAGCGAAAGATGCCTATATTGCTGCTCATTCATTGCTGAGCAGCTACGTACGTCTGAATACAGCGCTTCTTCGGACATATAGAAAAATGTACAAGACCGCAATAGATGAGAAACGTTTTGATGAGGCATATAAAGAGATCTGTGAGATGTTTAGTATTCTTCCAAATGAAGTAACGGATACGGACAGAAAGAAGCTCAACAAAGTAGTGGATGTTCTCAAAAAAACAAATCCCGATTTTTCGTGGCACACAGAGCCATTGTTACTAAACAAGAAGGACAAAATAAAGCCTGAAAAACCTACAGTAAAGACTGAACATGCTGTCGGCATAGACATCAATGTATATAAGGATGAAACGTATAATCCTGATAATGAGCGGTATTCCACTCTGACAACACAAGAGATTACCCCAAACGGATGTGTAACAATCGAGAATTTTCATATAGGGTATCCCAGTACAAAATACAGTATCATAACTTATACAAAACAAGGAGATATTGTCTCAGAAACAGATCTACAGGCCTGCATGGAGAAAAGCAATCCATTTGGAATGAGAGTCTGTTCAATGGGAGAATATTTTGTAGGTTGTTCGGAAGATTTACAACTGTTTTTATGGTCATTAAACGGAAATCTAATCGCCGAACGAAAAGTAAAATGCGATGAGGTAGGTAGTGTTAGATATATCGCTATTTCTGGAGATGCCCAACATTGTCTTTTCACGATCAGAGGGAAAATATATATATTCAACCAATGGCTACACACACAATGTATTTGGAACATACCATATCGTGACAGAGATGAATTGATAGAGAAAGTTAGTTATAAGGTGAATTATAACACGAAAAATGTGTTGATAGAGGAAGCTCTTACAACTTTAGAACTAATTGGACATCCGACGCAGGACGAAATAAAAACCCAATTTAGGAAGATGGCTTTTCTCCATCATCCAGACCGAAACCCGGAAGATATTGGCGCTAATGAACGCATGAAAGAAATTCTTGCTTCCTACAAAACACTATCAGGTGTCGATGTCAGAACTGCTCTCGAGGACATTGAACAAAGTATTACCTTGAGTTTTGCATTTAGTCCAGACGAAGATCAAATTTTGGCAAGTCATATAACACTACATGCAGAAAGAATTTATCTTGGCTGTTATACTGGTAAAGTATACTGTATGGATCTTACAGGAAAAGTCCTGAAGGTATATTCCACTGTTGATGGAATACTCGGCATCCGAGAGCGAGGATCGTATCTGTACATCTGGACAGATACTAATATGTATGTGTTGAAAGATGACAAGGTCATCAATCAAATTATCCATCCAACTTCATTGTTTGATGATAAATTAACATGGTCAGAGTGGGGTTTTATTTTTAAGAGCGATCGCACACTTATTCTCTACTCTGAAGACGGAACATGGCTGGGAACTATTCAATTCCCCGGCTCACCTTATAAGGGAAGTATTTATAAGATTATTCCCAACATGGCAGGACTTGTGGCGTATGCTAGCAAACAACGATATCACGTTTCGTTATCTTTTAAAGCCCTGTAACGCGGTAAGGCGTATTTCGTAGCGCCGTTTACTCAACATCCATGCCTAACATTACGCTCAACCGGAGCGCGGTTATGATACGGTTTTGTTTTTCAGCTTTTCGTGGCGCGCCCGGTTAGCTCAACGTTATAGGTTATTTTTTTAACCTGTAGCTTCGCTTTGGAGAAAACCATGAAAATGCTCGCGGTTATATTAATGACGTTTATTTCATTTTGTTCGTTTGCAGAAAGTGATCAAGCTGTTTTACTAAACCCTATGCCTGGCGACAGCAAACTTTCTGTTACTAACACTCTCAACATATATGGGAAGTGTGGTGGTTCTGTCGTCGCTGTATTGGGTGTTGTGGCAGAAAGTTTCAATGGGCAAGGGGATTTCAAGGTTGATGAAGGGGATATACAGATAAGGAATGGAGGAAAAGACATTTCATTCAAGTATGCGCTTTCAGACTTCAACATAGCTCACTGCGTTCAAACCAAAAGTGGTGCTCGTCTTCTCGTCGGCAGCAACTGTAGTGGGAGTGCATGTGGTGAGGAAAGGAATTACTACATAATTGATCCAAAAGATGGAAGTGTTTTTCCAAGCAAGGCATCGAAGAATCTTTGTGACACTAAATGTGCAAATAAAGCATTGGGAGCAAAATATCTTAAATAGAAATTCTATCGTCTCTTGCCCCTAACATCACGCTCCAGAGGGACGCTGCGCGATAAAACTGCGCAGCGCCTCTGAGCTTAACGTTATATCTCAAAGGAGCCTTCGGTGTGGCAGTAAATCAACTTGAAAGAGCCTCTCGTGCTTGGCCAATCCTTACGGGCCGTGCGAAGAAGAAAACCACCATCACCTATGGGGAACTTGGTCAAGCCTTGGGAGTGCATCATCGGGCAATTCGCTACGTTCTTGGGGTGATTCAAGATTACTGTCTGGAAGAAAAGCTTCCCCCGCTTACCATTCTTATAGTCAATGCTTCGGGAAAACCTGGAAGCGGATTCATAGCGTTCGATTTAAATAACTTCGAGGAAGGGCTAGAAAAGGTATGCGATTTTGGTTGGGGAGCTATGGAAAATCCATTCGGCTTTTCAGCATCGGGTGATTCATATGAGTCAATCGTTAAGGCTCTTACCCACGATCCAGCGTCCGCTCAGGATATTTATACACGCGTTAAATCTCGGGGTATCAAACAGATCATTTTTCGAGATGCATTACTGAAGGCGTATTCGCATCGTTGTGCATTCACTGAGATAGAATTCCCAGAAGTTTTAGAAGCCTGTCATATCATTCCGTGGTCCCAAGCGTCTCCTGCGGAAAGGCTGGATGTGAGAAATGGCCTGTTATTGAACAACTTCCATCATAAACTCTTCGATACAAAAAAGACGGGGTCAAGTCTTTAAATTTGAGTCGAGAAATGCGTACATTTGGCCTAACAGTGCGGTCAAAAGGGACGTGCCGCCCTATGGCGGTTTTGAAAGTTTGTTTTTCATGGTTCGGTGGCTTCGTTCAAACTCAGTGAGCGGCACGCCCCTTACCTCAACGTTAGGCGCTCTGGATTCACCGAAGATTTGAAAAAATGTCGCAACAAGATAGAATGAGGCAACATACAAAATCTAACGAATATAGAGGTAGCTAGAAATGAATGTAATTTCTAAAATTGAAGTTGCTGTAGCCAAACTCTCCCGCGAAGACCTTTCTGTCTTTCGGGATTGGTTTCAGGAATTCGATATTCAAGCATGGGATAAGCAATTCGAAAACGATGTTTCGGCGGGGCGCCTTGATGCCCTCGCAGATGAAGCATTGCGTGACCTTCGTGCAGGTCGGTGTACTGACTTGTGAAACATCGAGCCAATCCCAAATTCTGGCGGTATTATGCCGCTCTGCCTGAAAATATTCAGCGGCTTGCTGATGAAAATTATAAGGCACTTAAACGAGACCCTTATCACCCTTCGCTTCATTTCAAGAAAGTCGGTAGGTTTTGGTCTGCTCGAATTGGTATCAACTACCGAGCTGTCGCCATTGAGGACGGTCAGGATATTGTGTGGTTTTGGATAGGCCACCACAGTGAGTACGAACGGTTGCTCGGTGGTCGTTAAACGCGATAACGTATGAGCCGCATGTTTACCTAACATCCACGTCTAACATTACGCTCAACCGGAGCGCAGTTATAATCCGGCTTTATTTTTCAGCTTTCCGTGTGGCGCCCGGTTAGCTCAACGTTAGGCGCTATTCCTATTAAATGGAGGTTGTTAATATTTTATTGATGGTTTTTTGATGATATTGCAAATAAAACTTGATGATCGCGCACAATGAAAATAGTCAATGAATTCAATTCACTTAAAGTACAACTATGATGAGTTTTGATGTAAAGTTTGTAGAAGTAATTGATGCGATGGGTTATCTCAAAGATAATTTACACAGTGCATACCATAATGAATCACCAGACAGCTTTGCAATTGGTTATGAACAATTACAATTCATATTGAACACGCTGTACACTTCTATAGACACTGGAGGAACAATACAATCTTTTAAAAAAGAGCTTAAATTAAATTAAATTGCATTGCATTGATTTACCAAAAGACTTACCAGAAACCTTCTTTCGTACTACTACACTGGCTTGTTATAATGCTGGCCGCTGGAGGCGCTTTGTAGCGGTAAAAGACAGCCGCCCATATCTCATGTATGACGCGATTAATGATAATCTCATACGTCAAAATCATTTAGCGATTGATGGGCTTATTCGTCATGTAGATGATATTTTTTGGAAAACTCATTTCCCACCGAACGGGATAAATTGCCGCTGTAGCATTATTAGTTTGACTGAAGAACAAGCTCAAGCACGATCCGGAACCAACACTAAAAACCAAAAATATTATGGGCCTGAAGGTAAAGAGTTGCCGCAAGCCAGAGGTGGGCATGGTCTGAATAAATTTATTACTTGTAAAATGAAGCCCGATGAAGGATGGGATTTTAATGTGGGTACCGATTTATCAAGGTTCATGAAAATTGGCGTTCTTGCTCTTGCAAAAATAAATGCCTGCTCCGTCCGAAACGTTTGAGGATTTAAATGTATTTTTGGCCTTTGGAAACGTTGTAACATACCCCGTCGCGAGATTGGTGTCGGATTACAGAGTGATTGGATGAACCATGACTGACAAGCAAATTGATCGTGAAGGAACGTAGATGAAAAAAATAATGATGGTGGCGGTATGTTTTTTTGCTTTTTTTTCTAATGTTGCAATGTCTGATAACTTATCAGACTCAAATAAATTATTTGATTGGGCAGAGCAAAATTACCCACAGTTTTTTTATAAAACTGGGGAAATTACCTTTACCAATGGAATTTATTTAGTTCGATATTATAACTGACGGTTCGCTCATTTTTTTTAAAGTTCAATAGATTCAGTGGGTTCCAATGGACGGATGTGTTGTTTTTTAGCAAAACTCACAAAATTAACCATTAATAATCATTTGGTTACAAAAACTACCGAACCGAGGGTTATAAAAGTACAAACATTTATATCGGAACACATCAGAACGATGTTTATGTGTACGGAGATATTTGGAAAGGGCTTTTATATGTTGGGAAAATTAGTAATTTTATTAACACAGGGACACAGGATATTGTATATAAGGTTGGTGATATAGGCCCAGCAGGGGGAATTGTTTTTTCTGTTGAAGCGTCAGGATTGCATGGATTAGAGTCTCAAAAAACAGACTATAGCAACGGACTAAAATTTAATTGGCAATATGCAATGAATATTTCAAACATTTATGGGAGTGATTGGCGATTGCCTACAATAAGCGAATTGCATTCAATGTATCAGAAACAGAGTGTTATTGGTGGATTTCCGATACTCGACATGACTAATATTTATACTTTTTATAGAAGTTCTGCATTATTACAAAATAATGAATATTGGAGTTCTACTGGATGTATGGCATCTAACTCATGCTATGAATATATAGATTTTACAAATGGATTAGAGTTTCCATTCGGAATTAATGACCAAAATTTGTATAAAGTTAGGTCTGTTCATTCTTTTTAAAATTTATTTAGCAGCGTAGGTCGAGTTAGCATAACCCGACACAACTTTTTATTGATTAAGCATCGCGAAAAGCAAAAAATATAGGATAGAGCAATGCCTGAAATTAGCCGATTTCTTGGAATAATCATACGGATGTATATTCGTGAACATGCCCCACCGCATTTTCATGCAGAATACGGCGAATATGAAATACGGTGGATATTAAAACAGGTGTGGTTAATGGCAGGTTTCCAAGAAGAGCATTAAATGCTGTCCTTGATTGGTATGCGCAGCATCAAGATGAACTGATGGCTAATTGGGAAGCCGCCATAAACAGAAGGCCATTATCAAAAATCGAACCTCTGGAGTAAAAAATGTTCATGCATGTTACGCAAGCAAAATATTGTGGTGATTACAAAGTCTGGCTCTCATTTAATGACGGTGCAGAGGGCGAAATTGATTTGACTTCTGAATTGTATGGAGAAATATTCGAGCCACTGAAAGATAAGAACTTTTTTAAGTCTTTCAGCTTAGAAGGACATACTTTGTCTTGGAGTAATGGTGCGGATTTTGCTCCTGAATTTCTACGGGAGCAAATAGCCTAACATTACGCTCAACCGGAGCGCAGTTATAATCTGGTTTTATTTTTCAGCTTTCCGTGTCGCGCCCGATTAGCTTTACGTTAGGCTTTCAAAATACTCAAACTTAAGGAATAGAAAATAATGGTAAAACCAATTCAGGTAAAAATTATAGGTCAAGCCAAGTCTGTTAATGGCTCAAAAAAAGTTATTGATTTAGTCCGTCAAGGTGATGCAATTCCTAAAGGAGATATTGGAGCATTTCTCGTGGGTGTTTTTGCCTGCCAGCCATTAACGGATGATGGTAAGAGTTATGATTTATCGGAAAAGAAGCAATGGAGTCACTGCATATTAAAAGAACAATGGAAAGCGGCATTGCATGATGAGGATAAATTTACCGAAGAAGAAAAGTCATTAGTTCTCGCGGGGGCTGCATTACTCAAAGACCATGAACATGGCTGGGGCAATAAAGCGAGCGCACAACCTCATGTTCGTAAATTACTTGAAAGCTGGAACACTTCAGAATTTGACTAATAACCCATGCCTAACATTTCGCTCCAGCGGAGCGCGGTTGGACACTCTGCGTTTGAATTAAACCCGTAACCCGTAACCCGTAAGGCGGAAGCCCGTTAGGGCGTTCCGCCAATGGCATGTAAGATAGAGCTATAGTCAGCTATAGTGGCGTAGGTTGGGTTGCGTCTTTTTGCAACCCAACAAATATCGCCCACGTCTAACTCAACGTTCCAGCGGAGCTTCGCTATCGCTCAGCCCGCTGAACTTTGCGTTAGACGTTGTTTCCAGTAGCTAAAGAGAGAGGAATGTATGGGCGATTTGTTTTGGATTATCGAACGCGCGACGGGGTATATACCCCGTTGCAAGGTTTAGCGACCATCGCAACGTTCCCGAAGTCTTCAAACGTTTCGGACGGGGCAACATGCCCCGTCCGGCCCCGTCAAACCGCCCTACAGCGCTGCAACGTTTGCTCCATGGAAGCCAGGTAGGTTGGGCAACAGTTTTATCGTTGCCCAACATTTTCAACCGATAAAAGTATAATATCGATACATTACCCAGCATCATTAACATATTCCGTTGTAGAAATGTCGGGCACAAAAAGCATGTGCCCGACCTAGATAGCTAAAACCCTGCCTTTCAGAACTGCGATAGAAACCAGTAAGCAGTAAGTCACTTTTTTCATAGAAAACCAGGAGTCTCCTTTTTAGCTCGAGGAAAATGTGCATGCTTAGCTTGGCGGAAAAAGTTTAGAAACGGGAAAAACTCATGCGTATTCTTAGTCTTCTCGCTCTTGTCGTGCTTTCGTTTTTGGAGATTAGCCCAATTCCCATTACCCCGATTGTACTGATTTATATCGTGTTGTTTCGCCCGGTCTGGTTTTATCAGTGGGTGCTTAAAATATATAACAAGAGCTGATGAATTCGCTTTACCAACCCAGCTTGTGCAAGCAATATACCGCAAAACCGGCACCGCCAGTATCGGCTAACCAGTCGATAACGTCTGACATACGTCCCTCAACATAATACTGATGCCATTCATCAGTTATTCCGTATAAACTGCAAAAGCTAATACTGAGTAAAGCAAGTATGCTAGGTTGCTTGAACACAAATTTAAAACTGCGCCAAGCTAATAGTCCCATTATAAAATAGGCACCGAAGTGAAGTATTTTATCCTGAACAGTAAACATTTGTGGAACTGGTAGAGACGCCTGATCGGAAAGCCAGTATATAAACAGGCAATAGAGGAATAATAATATGAAGTCTGAAATTTTAGTCATAGTCATAGCCTTAAAATCATGAAAAATATATTTGAATATGCCGAGGCGTTTTTTCGTCAGGAAAATATCGATGAAAAATTAAAGCTAACTCATCAAGCTTGGCAGGCTAACCTGGCCGGGGAATTGACATTTTCCTCCGACCTTCCGGTGTTGTCGATAGATCAAATAAAGTTTCCCGAGCGACCGGTGTTATTAGCACCTCGCCAGATGCCCCGGCGAAAATTGACTACACCCATCGGTATTGCAGCTTTTTTTCATGCCATTGCCCATGTTGAATTTGTCGCCATTTATCTGGCCTGGGATATTTTGTATCGTTTTCGCGATTTGCCAAAACGCTACTATCAGGATTGGCTGCGTGTTGCAGATGAAGAGGCGCAGCATTTCGAATTAATCAGAACCCATTTGCGGGGCTTGCAGTTTGAGTACGGCGATTTACCCGCACATAGCGGTTTGTGGGATCATGCTAGAGACACCGCTGAGGATTTGCCGGATAGGTTAGCGCTGGTTCCGCGCTGCATGGAAGCGAGGGGACTGGATGTGACGCCGGCGCTGATTGAAAAATTCAAACTGCTCGGCGATGAGGCCAGCGTAGCATTGTTGACGCGAATTTTGACTGACGAAGTCGCCCATGTAGAGCGGGGGTCGTACTGGTTCAAGTTTATTTGCCTGCAACGTGGCTTTAACCCTGAAGCCAAATACCGGGAGCTAATCGAGGAATATTATGTCGGCGGCAAACCTAAAGGCCCGTTCAACAGGGATTTGCGTAAAAAAGCTGGCTTTTCCGATGACGAGATAGATTGGCTGGAAAACCAGTAGGCGTTCGTGGACAACGACAAGCCTGCACTGGAAGTGGTTGATGACTCTGGTATTAAACTGTCAGGCAGCTGGACACTGCGTAATCTGGTTGTTGCGCCGGAACTGATCGAGAAAATCGGCTGGTATTCAGCAACTAAAAACAGCTGTTGGGATATGCGTTCAGTGCAAGTGCTAGACAGCGCCAGCGCGTTGATGCTTTGGAAAGCCTGGGGGAAAACACTGCCGGTTACATTGCAGATGAAGCCTGAACACCAGCGTTTATTTGAGCGCTGGCAAGCTCAAAAACCACCTGAAGCGACGGTCAAACGCGTTTTTTTACACGGCAAGCTAACGGATTTATTGAGTTACCTTATGCAGTTTTGGGCGCAATTTCTGGAGCTGGTGACCTTGTTTGGGCAATTGATTCTCGACATGGCTTATCTGCTGAGGCATCCGGGCGATATACCTTGGTCGGAAATTTCCATTACCATCTATGAAGCCGGGGTCAGAGCATTAGGCATTACTGCGCTGGTGGGTTTTTTGATCGGTATTGTGCTTAGCTATTTGTCCGCCTTGCAATTGAAAATGTTCGGGGCAGAGGTTTATATTATCGATATTCTGGGCCTGAGCGTCATTCGCGAACTGGGGCCGTTGTTGGCGGCAATTCTGGTTGCCGGACGCTCCGGTTCGGCGATAACCGCCCAAATCGGCATTATGCGGGTGACCGAAGAACTCGATGCACTGTCAGCGATGGGCATTTCTCATTCCTTGCGCCTGATTTTGCCCAAGGTTTTGGCCTTGAGCCTGGTGCTGCCCTTGATAGGCGTGTGGACTAGTGTACTGGCGTTGATCGGCGGGATGGTTTCGGCACAAAATACCCTGGACATCAGTTTTCAGCAGTTTTTTCTTAAATTGCCGGATGCCGTACCGCTGGTTAACCTGTTTATCGGCTTGATTAAAAGCGCGGTATTCGGTTTGATGATTGCTTTGATTGCCTGTCATTTTGGTTTTCGGATTAAGCCCAATACCGAAAGTCTGGGTGATGAAACCACTAATTCGGTGGTCGCAGCGATTACGGTGGTCATCATGATCGATGCGATTTTTGCAATTCTATTTATGGGTGTGGGTATGCCATGAATGATTATGCCATCCGGCTGGAACATGTTTGGACCCGCTTTGACGGTGCCATCAATTATGTGCATCAAGACCTTAACCTATGCCTGGAACAGGGCGAAATTTTGGGTTTGGTCGGCGCATCAGGTTGCGGCAAGACTACCTTGCTGCGCGAGCTAATCGGATTGCAACTACCGACTCAGGGCGAAGTGTTTGTGCTGGGCCAATCCCTGAAAAATACTAATGCCGAGCGTTTACGCAATAATTGCGGGGTGCTGTTTCAAAAAGGCGCATTATTTAGCGTGTTAAATGTGTTTGATAATATCGCTTTCCCGCTGCGTGAACTGGGTTTTCAGGATGAAGAATTAATAGCCCGCCTGGTATTCATGAAACTAGCCATGGTCGGTCTGGCTGCTAGTGATGCCTGGTTGAAGCCAGCGGATTTATCAGGTGGCATGGTCAAGCGGGTCGCGCTGGCACGTACCATGATCTTGGAGCCGGAATTATTATTGCTGGATGAGCCGACGTCCGGCCTTGATCCCATTTCCAGTGAGGACTTTGTCAGCCTGTTAGCCGAGTTGCATAAGGATCTGCATTTTACCGTGGTCATGGTGACCCATGATCTGGATATATTAAGAGATTTATGCACGAAGGTTGCGGTGCTGGCCGATAATCGCCTGGTGGCTTTTGGCGCACTGGCGAATGTTTTAAGCTGCAAGCATGTGTTTGTAGAAAAGTTTTTTCACAATAAGCGTGCTGAACGGGTCTTTCAGTATCAGGAGACAGATCATGGGTAGAGACAATCATGCGCTGCTGACCGGTTTGTTTTTGATTGGTTTGGTGACGGCAGTGACGGCGATCATTTTCTGGATGGGCACCTTGAATCAGCAGCGCAACATCTATGTTATTTCAACCCGTGCCTCTGTTTCCGGGCTTAATCCCGAATCGACAGTTTTTTACCGGGGCATAGCGGTAGGCAAGGTGCTTGAGATCCAGTTTGATCCGCTAGATTCCGGCACCATTTTAGTTCCGGTTGAGGTCGATCAAAACATCGTATTGAGTAAAGGCGTTTACGCGACCTTGCGCTTAAAAGGCGTGACCGGTTTAACCCAGATTCAGCTAGAAGATGCTGGCGTTATTACCGAGGCTTTACTTCCGGGCGATCAGCCTTTGTCGCGCATTCCATTAATGCCGTCGATGACCGATAAACTGATGGATACTGGCGAAGAATTATTGCGTAAAGCCGATCATTTAATGCAGCGCCTGAGCGCGCTATTAAATGATGAAAATGAAAAAAATATCGGCGGCATCCTCAGCAACCTGAAAACTCTGACCGACAAACTTTCTGCCTTGCAAAAAAGCCTAGATAAGGCGCTGATAGGAATGCCAGACTTGACGATTGATGCCAGGAAAACCCTGAGCCATATTGATGGCTTGACCCGTGATTTACAAAATTTAAGCCACGAAGTGCAAAATCTCAGTCTGAAAGCCGGCAGTCTGGTCGATAGCGGAAAAGCTACCGGCGATACTTTGGCTCTATCGACTCTACCAAAAGTGAATAAACTGCTGATTGACTTGCAGGCGACTACACAACAGGTAAAGCGTGTCGCGACCCTATTGGAAAGTGATCCGCAGGCCTTGTTGCGGGGACCGGGGCAACAGGATGCAGGGCCAGGCGAACCGGATTACAAGGAACCGCGCTAAATAATTTTGCATTTCTAGTTGTATTTTTTTTGATCATAGAACACTTGTTCAAAAAATAAAAACCAAGGGCGGCCAATGAAACACAAAATTGAAGACGATAAATTTGTTAACTATTTTCTAATCCTAATTATGATATTAGGGTTTGTTGTTATGCTGCTGATTTAAGCGCCCATGTTGTTAAAAATCG
>CANNNV010000081.1 GCA_947506155.1 Methylococcaceae bacterium | reverse complement strand
GTCGAAGGGAGATTGCGGGAAACCGCAGCGTTACTAGCCCCTTACGGGGATACCCTCACGGGTTGACCGCTTGGAAAGACAAGCACCTAATTTTTTAAAGATAGCAAACGCAATAGGAGCTGCATGAGCTGGGTCGGCTAACGCCGACGCGCTATCCCTCCCCGGCCTAAAGGACGGGGTATCTCGCGCAAAAACCGATGAAAAACGGATTATTTGCAAGTAGCAAAACCGACTTGGTTGATGGTGAAAATTAAGTAGATTTACTAGGGCATTTAATCCATAATATTTTTGCGGTAAATAATTAATAATAATAAAACTCAGGAGAAACATATGGCTTTAATTACTTGGACTGCAAGTCAATACGGTACCAATGTTGGCTTTGCAGACGATGAACATAAAATTTTGTTTGATAAGCTAAATAAATTGTATGACTTGGCAACTACTGGAGCAGAACGTTCAGCCATAGGCGCGCAACTGGATGATCTGATTTCCTATGTTGTCGAGCATTTTGCTCACGAAGAAAAAGAAATGCAGGCAAAAAATTATGCAGGCTATGAGCCGCATAAGGCAGAGCATGATGCGTTAGTCGGTATTTGTGGCGATTTGCAAGCCAAATTTCATGCTGGCGAGGTAGAAGTTAACGAAGGTGTTGGTCAATTGGTTAAGGGTTGGCTGGATAGTCACATTCCTAGTTTTGACATGCCTTATGCTGATACATTAAACAGCTGATTGGTATTCCAGCGTTAAAAAAACAAAAGGCCTGTGAGTTGCGTAAATTCACAGGCCTTTTTTATGGACACAATAAAATCTAGGAAAAGGACATCTGGTGTAGATTGTCCGCATAGGTTAAAATTGAAAAGTTTCTGTGATAATTATTGCGTAAAAAATAGGGCTATCTTTAGTTAGTCCTGTTATTACGCAACAATATACTGCATACAAGAGTTTATAACTACTAACGAGGAGGCTGCTCCGTGAAGCAAACAAAGCAACTGTTCGCAGGTCTGATCTTAATGGCTTTAGGCCTAGGAACAGCGCAAGCGGATTACACGCTCAATTTAATGAAAGGGGTTACGAAGGTCAGTAATGACATTTATGATCTGCACATGTTGATACTATGGATTTGTGTAATCATAGGCGTCGGCGTGTTCGGCGTTATGTTCTACTCGATTTATCATCATCGTAAATCCAAAGGCCATAAAGCGGCGCAGTTTCATGAAAATACGACTGTTGAAATTATTTGGACTATTATTCCAACCCTGATTTTGATTGGTATGGCTATTCCTGCAACCAAGACCATGATTGAATTGGATAATGTCCAAGAATCAGACATGACCATTCAGGTTACGGGTAAGCAATGGTATTGGGATTATAAATACCTGAATACTGATATTCATTTTGAAAGTCATCTGGACGAAGCTAGTGAAAAAGTCCATCGTACGGTAGGCGCTGATCCGCGTTCTGTGCCCAATTATTTGTTAAGTGTTGATAGGCCCCTAGTCATTCCAGTTAACAAAAAAGTTCGTTTTGTTTTGACTTCAGCTGACGTTATCCACTCCTGGTGGGTACCTGATTTAGGCTGGAAAAAAGATGCTAATCCTGGATTTATTAACGAAGCCTGGACATCTGTTGAGAAAGCGGGGACTTATCGTGGTCAATGTACTGAGTTATGCGGTAGAGATCATGGCTTTATGCCCATCGTGGTCATTGCAATGGAGCAACCTGAGTATGATGCCTGGGTGGTAAAAACTCTGGAGCAGCAAAAACAAAAACCGGATTTGAGTGATCAAAGTCGTGGGCAATTGATGGCACATGGTGAATCTGTCTATTTAAAAAATTGTGTCGGTTGTCATCAAATCAATGGTGCGGGCGTTCCCGGATTAATCCCAGCGTTAACAGGCAGTGCCATCGCCACAGGAAAATGGGAAGGCTTGGATGGATTTTTACGTGCAGGTACCGCAAAAATGCCGTCTTTTTCCAAACTGGATGCTAAGGAATTTGCCGAGCTGATGACTTATGTGCGTAATAATTTGGGCAACAAAGTAGGCGACGAATTGCAGCCAAAACAAACTGCGCTACCCGAAGACGATGATTAAGCCTCTGATTTACTTATCGACTCACTCTTTTTTAACTATTTTCGAGGTATAAAGTATGTCTGCTGTCGTAGCTGAACATGATGAGCATCATGCCGATGATCATCACGGTCCTGCCAAAGGGCTGTTAAGATGGATAATTACCACCAATCACAAGGACATAGGCACACTGTATTTATTGTTTGCGCTGGCCATGTTTTTTGTGGGCGGTTCAATGGCTATGGTTATTCGTGCCGAATTATTTGAACCTGGCTTACAGTTTGTAGACCCGGCTTTCTTTAACTCTATGACCACCATGCACGCCTTGGTTATGGTGTTTGGCGCGGTTATGCCGGCTTTCGTCGGCTTGGCTAACTGGCAGATTCCATTGATGATAGGCGCGGCTGATATGGCCTTGCCACGCATGAATAATATGAGTTTCTGGATGTTGGTTGCCGGTGTTTTATTGCTGGCTAGCACTTTATTTATGGAAGGCGGTGCGCCCAACGGTGGTTGGACTTTATATCCACCCTTAGTCCTACAGCCAATTACAGTGGGAAAAGCCCTGCCGTTTGCAGTGTTCTCGGTGCATTTGTTAGGTATCTCTTCGATTATGGGAGCGATTAATATTATCGCGACTATTTTCAACATGCGTGCGCCTGCAATGAAGCTGATGGACATGCCTTTGTTTGTCTGGACTTGGCTGATTACTGCATTTTTGTTGATTGCGGTTATGCCTGTTTTTGCTGGCGCTGTGACCATGTTGCTGACCGATAAGTTTTTCCATACCAGTTTCTTTAATGCGGCGGGGGGTGGTGATCCGGTGCTTTATGAGCATATCTTCTGGTTCTTCGGACATCCTGAAGTTTATATCATGATTCTGCCTACGTTTGGCGTAGCTTCTACCATCATTCCCGTGTTTGCGCGTAAACCGTTATTTGGTTATGCGTCTATGGTTTGGGCGACCGGTGCTATTGCTTTTTTGTCCTTTATCGTCTGGGCGCATCACATGTTTACCGTCGGTATGCCTTTAGCGGGTGAGTTGTACTTCATGTACGCCACCATGTTAATTGCCGTGCCTACCGGTGTTAAGGTCTTTAACTGGACCGCGACCATGTGGAAAGGCGCTATGAGCTTTGAAACGCCGATGCTGTTTTGCATCGCTTTCGTGGTGCTGTTTACCATGGGTGGTTTTACTGGTTTGATGATGGCTATAGCGCCGGTTGATTTTCAGTATCACGATACCTATTTTATCGTTGCTCATTTTCATTACACCTTGGTTCCTGCGTCCATTTTCATTTTGATGGCGGCGGGTTACTTCTGGTTGCCTAAATGGACCGGACACATGTATAACGAAAAAATTGGTCAACTGCATTTTTGGTTATCGGCTATTTCGGTGAATATCTTGTTTTTCCCGCAGCATTTTCTGGGTTTAGCCGGTATGCCGCGCAGAATTCCTGATTATGCGGTGCAATTTGCCGATTGGAATATGATTTCAAGTATTGGTGGTTTTATTTTTGGGGCCAGCCAATTGTTATTCTTGTATATCGTTATCGATACCATTAAAGGCGGCACGGGCGAAAAAGTGACTGATGAAGTTTGGGAAGACGCCAGTAAGCACAGTCTGGAATGGACTTTGCCTTCACCGGTTCCTTATCATACGTGGACAACGCCGCCTGCGATGGTACCAACTGAACACGTTTTAGATACGCATTAAGGCACTCAGGTACATTGCCATGCAATGTACCTTAAAATTAAATATGACGACAAAAAATAAAAATATTTTAACCGCTGTGATTTTGATTGCTATCGCGTTGAGTTTTTATATCATCGCGGTAAAGCAAGCCATTTCCCAATGAACGAAACTGCTGCGAAGAAAAACATTAAGTTAGCGCGGACGTTGCTGTTGGTTGCTGTGGCTATGTTTGGTTTTGGTTATGCACTGGTTCCTCTTTATGATGTCTTGTGTGAATGGAAATGGATAGAGCGAGACAGACCGGATGCGATTAAAAAAGCGCCGGAACTGGCTTACAAAGTTGATTTGAACCGCGAAGTGACGATTGAATTTATCACTACGCTGAATGAATCGACGCCTATGGAATTTCATGCCGAGAAAAAACAGCTAAAAGTTCATCCGGGTGAATACTATACGGTGAATTTTTATGCTGAAAATAAGACCAATAAAGTAATGATCGCTAGGGCGATTCCGAGTTTTTCGCCTGCCGTAACCAGCCGCTATTTTGAAAAAATCGAGTGTTTTTGTTTTTCAGAACAGACTTTCAACGCAAAAGAAGCGAAAACTATGCCGATGCGTTTTGTAGTTAATCCGGAGTTACCTGAGCAATACAAAACCATTACACTGTCATACACATTTTTTGATAATACTGAAAATCAGTAAAATAATAAATAGAGGGGAAGCTTATGTCTACAAATGCCGCTTATTACATCCCGCATAAAGCGACTTGGCCGGTTATTGGTACGGTCGGGTTAGTGACTATGCTGGCTGGATTTGCAAATTATTTAAATGGTTCTTCGATAGGCCCTACCCTAATGGTGGTGGGCTTAGTAGTGTTTGTTACCATGCTAATTGGTTGGTTTACCTTGCAAGCTCATGAAAGTGAGACTGGCATGTACAGCACCCAGGTGGGCATTTCCTACCGTATGGGCATGATGTGGTTCATTTTTTCAGAAATCATATTTTTTGCGGTGTTCTTTGGTACACTTTGGTACACGCGTAACTTGTCGGTGCCTTGGTTAGGTGAAGGCGCAACCAAAGAATTGTTGCATTCCGCTTATGAGGCTACTTGGCCAACTAATGGTCCAGGTAAATTAGGCGGTGATTACAAGCCTATGGGAGCCTGGGGTCTGCCGTTTTTAAATACCTTAATTCTGTTAACCAGTGGCGTAACGTGCACCTGGGCACATCACGGCTTGCTGGCTAAAAATCGGGATCAGTTAATTAAAGGCTTAATTGCTACCGTGGTTTTAGGCTTTTTATTCGTCTGTTTTCAGGCGATTGAGTATCATGAAGCGTATACTGAAATGGGCTTGACCTTAGGCTCAGGTGTGTATGGTTCTACGTTTTTTATGTTGACCGGTTTTCACGGTTTTCACGTTTGCGTAGGCGCCATCATTTTGAGTGTGGTGCTGTTTCGTAGTTGGAGAGGCCATTTCAAACCGGAAAATCATTTCGCATTTGAAGCAGCGGCTTGGTACTGGCATTTTGTTGACGTGGTATGGTTAGGTTTGTTTGTATTTGTTTACTTAATGTAGTTGTCGGTCAATACAAAAAAAGCGCTGCCTGAGTTGGGCAGCGCTTTTTTTTTGTCGTGATGATGGTGCATGCGCTACGGAATTTGAACCGGTTGCTGCATATGTATTTTTGCCCCCAGACCCTGGGGTTTAAATAATCCTGTTGCTACGGCAATAAAAACAAAAATAAATAACAGGATGGACAACGCAATTCGAATCGTTAGCGCCTTAACCGTTTTTTGAGATTGTACTTCGGTTTTAGGATTAACCAAATGAAACAGTGCGGAGCCAAGACTGATAATTATCAGTATAAAGGCAATAATAACGATGCTTTTGATAATCATGATAGAAGATGCTTGAAAGTAATGTTTGTCTATTCTCGTTTATTAAGCGGCCCGTGCCAAGAGCTTGAGGAAAAAACATGAAGTTTGAAAAAGCGCCGACCTTGGCCTATCTATGTTTGTTGCCCTTATTGCTCGCATTGGGTACCTGGCAATTAGGACGCTCCGAACAAAAAAGCGCATTTTTGAAGCAGCAACAACAGGCGCTGGCTACTTCAGAAATCATACACTTGGCTGCTGGCCTGGAAGATCATGGCGATCAGCTAAGGTATAAAAAAGTAGAGGTTATCGGGTATTATGATCAGGCGCATCAATTTTTGATCGATAATCAAATCCATGCAGGGAAAGCCGGTTATTTTGTGTTGACTCCGTTTATTTTGGACGGTGAACGTCAGGCGGTTTTGGTCAACAGAGGCTGGATTCCATTAAATGAGGATAGAGCGGTATTGCCGAATTTACAGCTCGAGCACGAACAAACAAGGATTACCGGTCGGATAAATCGTTTTCCTAGCGTTGGCCTAAAGTTGGCCGGAGCTGAAATACCGACAGACAGCTGGCCCTCGGTTATCCAGGTGGTTGATAGCCAGGTTTTAGCGAAGAAACTGACTTACCCGTTATTTTCTTTTCAGGTCGAGCTGGATAAAGACCTAGCCGAAGGCTATAAACGGGAATGGCAAACAGCAACCATCATGTTGCCAGAACAACATACCGCCTATGCAGTTCAATGGTTTGCATTGGCATTTACGCTCACCTTACTTTTTATTGGGTATAGTTTTAAAAGCAATGATAAATAAGCAACAAAAGAAAAATCAATTATTAATTCTGGCTATTTTCAGCTTAACCATTATTCCTTTTTTAATCGCCTGGGGCCTAAAAGAAAACCCGCAGCTGGTAAAAGGTACCACCAATCGTGGTCAGTTGATTATTCCGCCGGTGACAACAGCGTTGACTGATTTTAGCGGTTTCGATGAATTTTCAGTTAACAGTATGGGAGAGCTTCCTGGTCACTGGCTGATCGTCAATGTGATACCCAATACCGGTTGTAATGAAGTTTGCCTGGATGCGCTGCTTAAAACCAAGCAACTCAGGTTAATGCTAAACAAGGAATTGCCACGCACACGCCGTGTCGTAATGCTCTTTAAAGAACCAGAGGCGATGGCGGCGAGCCAATGGTGGTTAAAAGATACCCTGCTATGGCGGTTGCGTCGGACAGAAAGCGACGAGAATAATGCACTTCTATCCAGTCTACTGCGTGAAGAAAATAGACTTGACGATGTGCTGGTCGACAAATTAATTGGTAATGACGACCGGGAGTTCGCACTTAATTCGGAATTAATCCGAGTTAAACCCAGTGTTGAGTTGGCTAAAAAAATCACTGAAATCAGACTAGGCATTATTCCTGAGGGCATGTTGTTTTTAATAGACCCACTGGGTAACCTAATGATGCACTATGAACCCGGGTTCAATGCCTACAAAGTAAAAGATGACTTGATGCATCTACTTAAAATCTCACAAATTGGTTAGTGGTGGTACACACATGTTTAGAAATATAACTCTAGTTGGCGTTGTTTTAACGTTAATAATTATTATCTTGGAGGCTTACTGTCGGTTATTGGGCGCTGATCCTCTAAGTTTTATGGCTGTTGGCAGTCACGACTATCTGAGTGCTACTCTGGCTTTATTAGTCTTGTTGCTGAGTTTGCTGTCCTGGAAGCAACCCGATCCCTTAGCCGTCGTACCCCGTTCATTTATGCTGCTAATTTTGGTTGGCTTGCAAGCGGCGTTGGGCTTTTACACTAAAGCAATAGCGATGATGCCTGTTGTGATAACCGCCCATGTCGTGCTGGGCATGCTTACTTTCTGGCTGCTGTTTGGGCTGTATTTGCGGACCAAGCCACGGCTTGGCGTTGAGCGTACAGCTTTAGTGAATTTCACCGGCTTTGCGATGTTGGTTTTAGGGTTGCAGATAGTTCTGGGAGCTTGGGTTAGTGCCAACCATGCCGCGTTAGCTTGTAGCGGCTTTCCGCAGTGCAATGGTTCATGGTGGATCACCGCCGATTATCAAACAGCGCTGAATTTATTAAGTGGATTAAGCACAGGCTATACCGGCGTCCTCGCCTTCGATGCGCAGGTTGCGATAAACTCGCTGCACAGGCTAGGTGCGTTGTTGTGCTTTATCTTGCTCAGTCTGGTGATGCTGAGCGCAACTTCGGCGTATTCTTCAAAACCGGTTAGAAAAGCAGGTTTATGGCTGGCAGCGTTGCTGTTAGTGCAGATCAGCTTGGGCATCATAGGTGCCAAACTCGGTGCGCCTTTATGGCTGGCGGTGGCGCATAACGGAGTTGCAGCTTTGTTGATGCTGCCATTGTTGGCGATCAGTTTTTACAGTCGTCAGGTTTATGTTGAAGAAATAGCAGTAGAGCTGCAGGCTGTTCCTGAAGAAGCTTATTTAATACCGGAACCCGAATCGCTGTATCTGCGTCTTAAAACTCAGTTAAAGCGCACTCGTTCCGGTCTAGGCGCGGTATTGGCTTTAGGATCAAAAGGAATTGATGGTGACTTACTGGAAGAAATTGAAGCCAGTTTATTAATGGCGGATATAGGTGTTGAGGCAACCACGGCGATTATTAAACGTTTGACTGACAGTGTTGAACGGCACCAACTCAGTGACGGCGTGGCATTAACCGCAGCGTTAAAGCAGGAACTGTTGAGTATGCTCCAGCCATGCAGCCAAAAGTTGCATATCCCTAAACAGGATAAACCATTTGTTATTCTGGTGGTTGGCGTCAATGGTGCGGGTAAAACCACTACTATCGGCAAACTGGCCAAACGCCTACAGGCGCAAGGCCATAGTGTAATGTTAGCTGCTGGCGATACCTTTAGAGCCGCAGCGGTCGAGCAATTACAAACCTGGGGTGAGCGCAATAATATTCATGTGGTGGCTCAACATACGGGGGCTGATTCAGCATCGGTGATCTATGACGGTATCCAATCCGCCCAAGCAAAAGGTGTTGATGTGTTGATTGCTGATACCGCAGGGCGACTGCATACCAAATCCAACCTGATGGATGAATTGAAAAAAGTAAAACGGATTATCGGCAAGCTTGATGATACCGCGCCTCATGAAGTGTTATTGGTGCTGGACGCAGGTACCGGACAAAATGCGCTGTCGCAAACTCGGTTATTTAATGAAACGGTAGCCTTGACCGGCCTAGTTCTGACTAAACTAGATGGCACGGCTAAAGGTGGTATTATTTTCGCGCTAGCCAAGCAGTTCAATATCCCCATTCGATTTATAGGCATCGGCGAAGGTATTGATGATCTACAGGATTTTGATGCCGAAGCTTTCGTCAATGCATTGTTTATTAGCGATTAAAAACTTATGTTAAAGTTTGAACATGTCACTATGAGGTATCCTGGAGCAGGGGACGTATTGCGTGATGTTAATTTTCATCTGTCACGCGGTGAAATGGCTTTTCTGACCGGGCATTCAGGTGCAGGGAAAAGCACCTTGTTGAAGTTAATTGCCGTCATTGAGCGCAGCAGTCGAGGGCGAGTTTTTTTGGATGAGCAAAATCTTAACGAGGCTAAGGATCGGCAGGTTCCTTTTATACGCAGAAAAGTAGGCTTGATTTTTCAAGATTACAAGTTGCTACAGGATAGAACGGTTTTTGATAATGTGGCCTTGCCACTAGTGATCGCAGGTTATGGTCACCATGAAATTTCCCGAAGAGTGCGTGCTGCATTGAGCAAAGTCGGGTTGGTCAATAAAGAAAGAAAATACCCTGCCGTTTTATCCGGTGGTGAGCAGCAGCGGGTTGGAATTGCCCGTGCAGTCGTTAACAAGCCACCGATGATTTTGGCCGATGAGCCGACCGGAAATCTTGATCCTGATCTTTCTGCTGAGATTATGCGTTTGTTTGAACAATTTCAACAGGTTGGTGTTACTGTCTTGATTGCTACCCATGATATTTCACTGATTAAACAAATGAATCATCGAATTTTGAAACTGGATCATGGTCAATTGGTTACTAGTTAAGCGATGAAATATGCCAATAAAAAACCAGTTAAGTCGGAGCGTTGGCAAACCAAAAAAGCTGGCGGTAATTTTGTCGATAAATGGCATGCCTATAAAAATCTTCATGCCCATGCCTTGTTTTCAAGTCTTGGGCGTTTAGTTGCATCACGATTTTCTTCCGCATTGACCATAGTCGTGTTGGCGATTGCTATTTCGTTAGCCAGTGGATTTTATATTTTGATCGCAAACCTTCAACAGTTGGTGGGCAATCTGGAAGCTAGCAATCAACTGTCTTTATTTCTTAAAGACGATGTTTCAGAGGTTAAAGCCAATAAATTTGCCGATAGTATTAGAAGAAATCCTGACATTCAAGAGGTTAAGGTAATTAATAAAGAGCATGCGCTGGCTGAGTTTCAGTCATACAGTGGCTTTGGGGAGGCAGTAAAAGCCCTGGATAAAAATCCGTTACCCATTGTGCTTCAGGTGTTGCCGAGAAATTCATTTGAAAGTGAGCAGGCGCTTGAGGTTTTGTTAGCCGAGTTTAGCAGTGCGGTAGAAGTTGATTTTGCCCAGATGGATATGCAATGGGTTAAACGGCTGAAGTCTATTATGGAAGTGGCGCGGCGTGGGGTTACTTTGTTAAGTCTATTATTGGGTGCTGGCGTATTGTTCATTACCGCCAATACCATACGTTTGGAATTGCATAATCGTCGTGACGAAGTGGTAATTGCCAAGCTGGTTGGTGCGACTAATGGCTTTATTCACCGGCCATTTTTATACAGCGGTTTTTGGATTGGATTCTTTTCTGGCGTGACCGCATGGTTTATTGTCACGATTATTATGCTGATTTTAAAGCAACCGGTCGAAAATCTTTCTAGGCTTTACGATGGCACTTTTCATGTGTTGTTTTTGGGCTTTATTGAAACATTGGCATTGCTAGTTATTTCATCGCTGCTGGGCGTAGTGGGTTCATGGATAGTGCTGCATTTTCAGCTACAGCAATTAAATCCCGAGTAGAAGATTATCGATCGGCACTAACAGACAGAAAATTATTAGCACTCTTGCTTGCAGAGTGCTAAAATTCCAAAAGTTTTTTACTTGGAGAACTCAATGAGTTATGCATTAGCGCTACCTGTTAATTTATCGGTTGGAACATTTGATGCCTATTTAAATGTCGTTAGGCAAATGCCTAAGTTGACAGTAGAACAGGAACGCAAGCTGGCCTTAAGATTTAGAGATGACGGAGATTTAGAAGCCGCTCGAGAATTAGTGATGACCAATTTGCGCTTTGTGGTTCATGTTGCCCGAGGCTATAGCGGCTATGGCCTGTCCATGCCGGATATTATACAGGAAGGCAATGTTGGTTTGATGAAAGCAGTTAAACGGTTTGATCCTGATGTCGGCGTGCGCTTGGTTTCTTTCGCCGTACATTGGATTAAAGCCGAAATTCACGAGTATGTAATCAAAAACTGGGGCATTGTTAAAGTCGCCACCACCAAGGCGCAGCGGAAGCTGTTTTTTAACCTGCGTAAATCCAAGCGTGATTTAGGCTGGTTATCCAATGACGAAGCCGTTGCAATTGCCAAGGATCTTGATGTCGATGTCAGCGCGGTTTACGAAATGGAAAAACGGCTAGGCAGCAGAGACTTATCGTTTGATATGCCGATGGATGAATCATCAGAAGACAGTTATGTTGCTCCGGCCAGTTATTTGCAGCAGCATGGCACTGATCCTGCGGTGCTGCTTGAAAACTCGAACTGGATGGGCCATGAGCAAGATTTATTAGCGGATGCGATGGCGAATTTGGATGAACGTAGCCTGGATATATTATCGAGTCGCTGGTTGATGGATAAAAAAGCGACCTTGCATGAGCTTGCCGAACGCTATAATGTCTCGGCCGAAAGAATCAGGCAGCTAGAACAAAATGCGATGAAAAAATTGCGAGTAGCGTTTGAACTAGCGGCTTGATACCAAACTTTTACCGATTTAACATTGATCAGTAGGCGTGTAAGCATACTAAAGCCGGCATCATAATATAACCCAATTAACCAGCGACCAATCGTTGGTGTTAGGAATTTAATTGCTAAAAACTCCACGTTTTTTTTGAAAAGTGCATAATTCGGCTGCCTTTGCGGTTGAATTATGCACTAGCCAAGTTATTCGTCATCAAAGCTACACATCCTGGTTTAATTTAAGCCTTAGTTAATAACTTCTTAACAGTAGGTATATGTAAAAATACTTACTGTAAACAATGTGATATGCTTTAAAGCCTGAATGGCTGCTCACCGTTTAGTTAAAGTTAATAAGCTAAAGCTTACGCCTGTAAGCTTTGACTGATAGACATCGGTACTCATTTCCGTTATGTTGATGATTAATTTAGGAGTGTGCGTCACATTGATTGCGCTTTCGGCCGGTAGCGGCTAACTTATATTTAACTGATTAAGTGCAATCGAAAATAAGGCACGACCGTATGTTTGGGAATTTCCACGGTGGGAGGTGAGGCAAAATAAGTCTTTACTCAAAAATAGCGACTCGCCTACAGTTTTTTTACCTTTGGCGGAGGTGTTTGTTCTGGATGGAGAGTCAGATAATACTGTCACAACAGTGATGTGAAATTGATTCTATGTTGTTGGACTGAGCATCAATTCGCATGACAAATAGCAACTTCAACAGTGTTTTTAAAAAGAAGGATTCCATGACTACATTTACTGATTCCGGCAACACCCAAACAACTGCGGCCGACTTGGGCGACAAGACCTATGATGTAACCAAACTCGGTGTACTGACGCAGCAGGAAATCTCCGAGACCGTTGGCGCAGAAGACACGGCTGACTTTTTCAAGTTTTCGGTCACTCAGGCCAATGCGCTTTACTTGGACTTGAGCGCCACGACCAACAACACGAAGTTTCAGATCCTGAATGCGGCTGGCACTACGCTGGGCACGATGAGTGCCGGGGCATCGAGCGGGTCGTACATGTACATGCTGAACCTTGATGCTGGCACCTATTATCTCAAAGCTGCTACAGCCGACTCCACTGAGCGCGCCTCTTACATTGCCAAAACCTTGCTGGCACCGACCGACATCCAGACTGATTCCTTAACTGTTAGTTCTTTTGGTGCCCCTTCTGTTGTAAAACTGGGCAATCTGGGTGCCAATGGGTCAATTACTCAGATCGCTACAGTGTTTGATGCTTTTGGATTTTATGGTCAAAATCGTTATGACGCTTATACGTTCACACTGACCGAAGATGCCAAGGTCAAGTTTGACCTGTCCACCTTGAAAAACGTTGGCAATGCCAATCTGAATATAGCCAGTCAAAATGGCAGTTCAGTCGGCAGTTTAACCATCAATTCCAGCAACGATACCAGCAGTGT
>CANNNV010000080.1 GCA_947506155.1 Methylococcaceae bacterium | reverse complement strand
GCTAATGCCCATCGATTAAGTGTTTTTGGGTGAAATCCAAACATCCGTTGAGCTTCTTGTGGGGTAATATACCGGCTCATTTAAACTCGTCCTATTTATGGTTGTTTAAGGATATATATTACCATTTAACGTGACTAAGTCAAAAGACAAATAATAACGCTTAATTCTTTTGCATAGCTACTTTTGACCGTTTTGATAATCAGTAGTTCACAAATAGTAAAGCGTGAACGATTTTTCAAGCGGTCAATTTCAGAAAACTGCACGATCGCTTTTATTTAAAACCTTCCCCCATCAGAATCTCGATCAATTTATCATCTTCAAGCTTCAATAATTCCACAAACCAAGCCTGCTCTTGTCGAGTCGCCACCGGATACTCTATTTCCAGATAGCGATTTAGCAAAAAATCCAGCTCCTTAGTCCCGCGTCGACATTGCCACTTCAATCGGGATAAGTCATCTGTCATCCGAGCTTTCTCTGCACTAACAATTTTTTGGTTTCAGCGATGGCTTTTGCTGGATTCAGGCCTTTGGGACAAGTGTCAGTACAGTTCATAATGGTATGGCAACGATACAATTTAAACGGATCTTCCAATTCATCCAGCCGTTCGCCGGTGTTTTCGTCCCGGCTATCGACCAGCCAGCGGTAAGCTTGCAACAATACCGCAGGACCCAGATAACGTTCGCTATTCCACCAGTAACTCGGGCAACTGGTCGAACAACAGGCGCACAGCACACAATCGTATAAACCATCCAGCTTTTCTCTGTCCTCCTTGCTTTGCAAACGCTCAGAATCTGCTGGTGGCGGGGTTTGGGTTTCTATCCAAGGTTTAATCGAGGCATATTGGGCATAAAAATGGGTCATGTCCGGTACCAGATCCTTGATGACTTGCAAATGCGGTAATGGATAAATTTTAATGGTATCGGTATATGATGCGATAGCTTTAGTGCAGGCCAGGGTATTTTTGCCATTGACCATCATCGCGCAGGAGCCGCAGACGCCTTCGCGACAGGAACGCCTGAAAGTTAGGCTGCTGTCGACTTCATTTTTTATTTTTAAAATAGCATCCAGCACCATAGGACCGCAGTTGTCCATGTCCAGCTCAAACACATCGATGCGCGGATTTTCGCCAGAATCAGGATCCCAGCGATACACTTCAAACCTGCGAGTATTGGTAGCTTCCTCCGGCGCTTTAAAGGTTTTGCCTTGCATTAAAACCGAGTTTTTCGGCAGGGTAAATTCAGCCATTAGTAAACCCTCTCTTTAGGTGGAATTACGTCAACGTCGTCGGTCAAGGTGTACATGTGTACTGGGCGGTAATCGATTTTAACCTGATCGCCTTCGAGCCAAGTCAAGCTATGTTTCATCCAGTTTTCATCATCACGCTGGGGATAATCTTCCCGCGCATGACCGCCCCGGCTTTCGGTGCGGTTGCCGGCGGCGTTAATCGCTACAGTGGCTTGGCTCAGTAAATTGTCCAGTTCCAGTGTTTCAACCAGATCAGTATTCCAGATCAGCGATTGGTCAGTGACTTTAACATCGGCAAAGGTTTTTTTGACCTCGGCCATTGCGGTTATGCCTTCAGCCAATGTCGCACCAGTTCTAAACACCGCTGCCTTGGCTTGCATGACTTTTTGCATATCCAGACGAATGTCGGCGGTCATGCGGCTACCGTTTGCATGTCTTATTTTATCGAACCGGGCGATAGCTTTGTCGCAGGCATTACTGGCCAAGGGTTTCAGCAGCGATCCTGGTTTAATTAGTTCAGCGCAACGTATCGCCGCAGAACGGCCAAATACCACCAAATCCAGCAACGAGTTGGAACCCAGGCGGTTGGCACCATGCACTGAAACGCAGGCCGCCTCGCCTATCGCCATTAAGCCGGGAACCACCGAGTCAGGATTGTCGCCATTCAAGGTCACAACTTCAGCTTTATAATTGGTCGGAATGCCGCCCATGTTGTAATGCACCGTCGGCAGCACCGGTATCGGCTGTTTGGTCACATCGATATTGGCAAAAATCCTTGAGGTTTCGGATATGCCCGGTAGGCGTTCGTGAATTATCGCCGGATCCAGATGTTCGATATGTAAATAAATATGATCTTTAAGCGGCCCTACGCCTCGGCCTTCGTTGATTTCTATGGTCATTGCCCGACTGACTACATCCCGTGAAGCCAGATCTTTGGCGGTCGGCGCATAACGTTCCATAAAGCGCTCGCCTTCTGAATTGGTCAGGTAACCGCCCTCGCCTCTTACGCCTTCGGTAATTAAACAGCCAGCGCCGTAGATACCGGTCGGATGAAACTGAATGAATTCCATATCCTGTAACGGCAAACCGGCGCGCAACACCATGGCATTGCCGTCGCCGGTCACGGTATGCGCCGAGGTGCAGGAAAAAAACGTACGCCCATAACCGCCGGTCGCCAGGACCGTCATCTGGGATTTGAATAAATGCAGCGTTCCGTCCTCCAGTCGCCAGGCTAACACGCCTCGACATTCGCCGTCTTCCATGATCAAATCCAGCGCGATGTATTCGACGAAAAATTCGGCCTTATGCTTTAACGCCTGCTGATACAGCGTGTGCAAAATCGCATGACCGGTCTTGTCAGCGGCTGCGCACGTGCGCAGCGCCAAGCCTTTGCCATAATGCGTGGTCATGCCGCCAAAAGCGCGTTGATAAATCTTTCCATCGGCGGTACGTGAAAATGGCACGCCGTAATGTTCCAGTTCTATCACGGCGGGTATGGCTTCACGGCACATATATTCGATCGCATCCTGGTCACCCAACCAGTCTGAGCCTTTGACGGTGTCATACATGTGAAAGCGCCAATCGTCTTCGCCCATATTACCTAGTGCTGCACTGATGCCACCTTGCGCGGCAACGGTATGACTGCGGGTCGGAAAAACCTTGGTGATGCAGGCGGTTTTCAGGCCTTTTTCTGCCATGCCTAGAGTCGCACGCAATCCGGCGCCACCGGCGCCGACTACAACGACATCGTAAGCATGTTCAATAATTTTATAATCTGCGGACATCAGTTAGCCTATGGATACGATACGAACCACGGCCAGTAACGCCGTAATCGCCAAAAACAAAAAAAACAGATTAACAACCCAAATCGAAATGATCTTGGGACCTTCGGCAGCAACATAATCTTCAATCACCACCTGCAAGCCCAAAGCAGCATGGTAAAAAACCGCCATAATCCAGGCAATAATGCAGACGCTATTAACCGGCGCCGCCAGCCAAGCTAACGTTTGTTTATAGGGCACTGTCAGGCTCAAACCGAGAAAATTGATTAACCAAAAAGACAGCGGAATCAACGCCACGGCGGTGACACGCTGCATCCACCAGTGGGAGATTCCACTTTTGGCAGAACCCAAACCCTTAACCCGGGATAAAGGCGTTCTAGTATCCATAACAGCCCCAGACAAAAGTCAGTAAGGTCAGTGCCAAAGATGCAGCCAGTTCTATCAGCGCATAGCGATTCAAGGTGGCCAGTTCAAAGCTGTTACCACAATCCCAGATCAAATGACGTACGCCATGACATAGATGAAAAAACAGCGCATAAATAAAGCCCCAGCACAGTAATTTCAATAGCCATAGACTCATTACTGATTGCATGGCAGTGTATGAATTCTCCCCGCCTGCCAAGGCTGATATGATATAAACGAACAAAATTAAGCCAGCTGAAAGCATTACGCCAGTCATGCGGTGGGTGATCGAAATAATGCCGGTTAACGGCAGTTTGTAGACTTGCAAATGCGGGGAGGTAGGTCTGTTGATATTTATCGCCATAGTGTTATCCGGTAGTTGGGTTTATCTAATGATCGTCCAGATCAAAAGTCGCGGTGACCGTTTATTCCCTGCCGCCATAGCAGCTAGCATAATGTTGTACCACATATTTTAAACAGGCGTTGAAGTTAATAAACCAGCCTGCTGGGAATCGATTCTTTGTGCAATTTTTCGCGGTTCAGTTATTATTCTGACCTTACGACTTAAATCAGGCCTGCCAAAGTAACGTCTGATTCCAGTATAAGCCCACCACTACACACCTTATAGAACAAAAATGTCCCGAAAAAAACATTGCTTCGATTTTTTATTTTTCTTTTTGGCGATTCTAAATATGCCGGTACAGGCAGAACCAGCTGCCTTTAGCTCCGGAAGTTATCAGCAACTATTAACCCGTCATGATCATCAGCCATTCATGCTAGTGGTCTGGTCAGTCAACTGTCCATCCTGCCTGAAAGATATGGCTTTATTGAACAGTATTCATCAAAGCAGACCTGAACTCAACATAATCATGTTGGCAGCGGATGAGTTAGCCGCAACCGAGCAAGCTCAGAAAATTCTGGAAAAAAATCAATTATCCGAACTTGAAAGCTGGATTTATGCCGAAGAAAATATCCAGAAACTGCAATTTGAAATCGATCCTAAATGGTATGGCGAACTACCGAGAACCTATTTTTTCGATAAGGCGCATCAACGCACAGCAGTCAGCGGCGTGATATCAAAAGACGAGTATGAAACGATGTTCGCTAAAATCCTAAAGTAAGTACATTTTTAAACCCGAAATAAAAACTTACGTTAAAATAGCCAGCATGAAAAGCTACCGGTCTTTCCTTTATGTTTAAAAAATTATTTCCTGTTCTAATAACCGCTGGCCTATTAAGTGCCTGCGTCACCAGTCCTACCGGCAGAAGTCAATTTGTATTCATGCCCGATGCGCAAATCGATCAAATGGGTTTGCAGGCTTTTGATAACTTAAAAAAACAAAAACCTGTCAGCACTAACAGCCAATATAATCAACTGGCAAGCTGCATAGCCACCGCAATTACCAGGGAAACCGGTGGCAATTGGGAAGTCGTAGTTTTTGAAGATCAATCGCCCAATGCTTTTGCGCTACCCGGCAATAAAATCGGCGTACATACGGGTATGCTGGCCTTGGTCGCCAACCCCGATCAACTGGCGGCGGTCATCGGCCATGAAGTTGGTCACGTGCTTGCTAGACACGGCAATGAGCGTGCTTCACAGGAATTGGCGGTTAGTTCGGGCATGAGTGTCATTCAGGCGGTCAGCGCGCCGCAAACTGCTTTAGGTCAGACTGCATTGGGCTTGCTGGGAATCGGCGCGCAATACGGTATATTAATGCCTTACAGTCGCGTCCATGAAAGCGAAGCCGATGTGATTGGTATGGATTTAATGGCTAAAGCCGGTTTTGATCCTAAACAGAGCATAGTCTTGTGGCAAAAGATGGAACAGGCCTCACAAGGTCAGCAGCCGATAGAATTTATGTCGACTCACCCGTCTCATGCCACCCGTATTCAGGACTTGGAAAAGCATATTCCGCAAGCCATGGGACTGTTCCAGCAAGCCCAAGCTCAGGGCAAACAACCGAATTGTAACTAATTGATGAACCCCAATTTAAAACACTTACATCCTTATCCTTTCGAAAAACTGGCCCAGCTTAAAGCAGGTATTACGCCGCCTGCTAAGCTGCCGCATATCGCGCTGTCTATGGGCGAACCGACTCATGCCACACCACATTTAATTCAGGAAGCACTGTTAACCCATTTGCACGGTTTAGCCAGCTATCCAACCACTAAAGGCATACCCGAACTGCGGACAGCGATAGCAACATGGATCAGCCGACGTTTCCAGATTCCGGCTGACGGGATTAATCCCGAAACTCAGGTTTTACCGGTTAACGGTACACGCGAAGCGTTGTTCTCTTTTGCCCAATGTATGATTGACGCTGCGGGAAAAACGCCGGTTGTTATCATGCCGAATCCGTTTTATCAGATTTATGAAGGCGCAGCTTTGCTTGCTGGTGCTGAGCCCTATTTTTTGAACACGCTAGAGGACTCCGGTTATGTGTCGGATTTTGATGCAGTACCCGATGACATATGGCAGCGCTGCCAGCTGATTTATATTTGCTCACCCGGCAACCCGACCGGTTCGGTGATGGATCAAGTTAGCCAACAAAAGCTGCTTAAACTGGCAGAACACCATGATTTCGTGATTGCATCCGACGAATGTTATAGCGAGCTGTATGACGATGAAAGCAATCCGCCTCCGGGGTTGCTGCAAGCAGCTTATAACATGGGCAACACTGATTTTAAGCGCTGCGTTATTTTCCACAGCCTATCCAAACGCTCTAACGCGCCAGGTTTACGCTCGGGTTTTGTCGCAGGTGATGCCGAGTTGTTGCAACATTATTTTCAATACCGGACTTATCACGGCTGCGCGATGCCTTTACCTACGCAGCATGCTAGCATAGAGGCTTGGCGCGATGAAAAGCATGTCGTTGAAAATCGGCGCTTGTATCGGGAAAAATTTTCAGCCTTTATTGAAATTCTGAGCGATGTCTGCACCATCGTTAAACCGCCGGCCAGTTTTTATGTCTGGTTGAAAACACCTATTTTAGATACAGAATTCGCCCAGCAACTATTTGCCCAGCAAAACATTACCGTGCTGCCTGGAAGTTACTTGTCCCGTGATTTTAACGGTATCAATCCAGGCCTAAACCACGTCAGAATTGCACTGGTCGCGCCCTTGCATGAGTGCATAGAAGCCGCCCAACGCATAAAAACTTTCCTTAACTCTTTATAAAAGAAACCATGTTACAACTAGAAAAAATCATTAACGACGCTTTTGAACAACGTGCCGATATTTCACCTGCGACTGTTTCGGCTGAAATACGCATTGCCGTCGAAACCGCGATAAACTTGCTGGACAGTGGCAAAGCTCGCGTTGCTGAAAAAACCAGCGGCGACTGGGTCGTCAACCAGTGGCTGAAAAAAGCGGTGTTACTGTCATTTCGAATCAATGAAAATCGCGTTATGGAAGGCGGAAACAGCCGTTATTATGACAAGGTAGAAGCCAAGTTTGGCACTTACTCGCCCGATGATTTTGCCAGCTCCGGCGTGCGCGTCGTGCCTAATGCGATAGTCCGTCACGGCGCTTACATTGCACCGGGCGCGGTATTGATGCCATCGTTCGTTAACATTGGTGGCTATGTCGATTCCGGCACTATGGTTGACACCTGGGCCAGTGTCGGTTCTTGCGCACAAATTGGCAAAAACGTGCATCTTTCCGGCGGTGTCGGCATCGGTGGCGTATTGGAACCGTTACAAGCTGGACCTACGATTATTGAAGATAACTGCTTTATCGGCGCACGCTCGGAAATCGTCGAAGGCGTTGTGGTTGAGCAAGGTTCGGTTATTTCAATGGGCGTTTATATCGGGCAAAGCACCAAAATTTACAACCGCATGACTGGCGAAATCAGCTATGGCCGTGTTCCGGCAGGTTCTGTCGTCGTTCCAGGAAATTTGCCTTCAGCGGATGGCTTGTACAGTTTGTATTGTGCAGTGATCATCAAACAGGTTGATGAAAAAACTCGCAGCAAAACCGGCATTAATGAATTATTGAGAGATTAAACCGTATTAATGAGCTTAAAACAGGCAAACCATCCGATAACGGAACACGACTATCTGCAAGGTGAACTTGTTGCAAAAACAAAGCATGAGTTCATAGATGGTGATGTTTATGCAATGGCGGGGGCGAGTGAATATCATAATTTACTTTCAGGCAATATATTTGCTGAATTAAAGAATCAATTAAAATACACGCCTTGTAGAACGTTTATAGCCGACATGAAAGTTAAGGTGGCTAATGATTTTTTCTACCCTGATGTGATGGTGGTTTGCCAGCAAGATAATGACTTTGACTATTACAAACAATCACCGGTAATTATTGTTGAAGTGTTGTCTAAATCGACCCGGAAATTTGATAAAACCGCCAAGCGCTTGAAGTATCAAAGTATTCCAACCTTGGAAGAATATGTTTTAATTGAACAAACTATCGGAGAAATTGAAGTCTTCAGAAGAAAAGAATATTGGCAATCTTCTTATTACTATCTTGGTGATGCGATTACTTTTGAATCCTTAGCCATTACCGTTCTTGTTGAAGACATTTACTATCAAGTCAACAATGAGGACGTACTGGCTTTCCTACAGGAAAAAACTCAAACCGGCCCTGTACCAACACCTTACTTTGAGCAACAAAAACCATGATTAACAACGATGTATTACGCAGGTTGCGCTACGCCCTAGAGCTGAAAGACCAAACCATGATCGATATTTTTGCGTTGAACGACGTCGAGATAACTCGAGATGAGTTGCTGCCGCTATTGAAAAAAGATAATGAAGAAGGTTACCTTGAACTGGACAACAAGCGATTGGCCCAGTTTCTGGATGGCTTGATTATTTATAAAAGAGGCAAGCAGGAAAATCAAGCCGAAACACCCAAAAAAACCGAGCAACTAAACAATAACAGCGTACTCAAAAAATTGCGTATCGCACTGGAATTTAAAGAAGAAGACATGCTAACCACGTTAAAGCTGGCCGACTTTGAATTATCCAAAGGTGAACTGAGTTCTTTTTTCAGACAAAAAGGTCATAAACATCATCGGGAATGCGGCGATCAGATTCTACGTAATTTTCTGCAAGGCCTGACTATTCGTTTTAGAGAACAATAATATTGTTGGATTACGCTAACCCAATTTATACCATCCATAACCTAAGGACTAAACCATGAGCGAAAATATCTCAAACAATGCAATCATTTATGCCACGCTGGCTTTAAACAGCGAAGTCGCATTGCAACATGAATACCTGGACTCAGAAGATGTTCCCGAAGATGAGCGTGAAAATGAAGTGGAAATTCTGGCTGATCTGGAACAGGCGTTTATGGAATTTGTTGATCTTTATAAAGTCCGCTGCAAAACAGACAAACAATTACCTGACATCGACGAATTGCTGAACAGCCAATTATAAAAAATCATGCACACGCTTTATGGCATAAAAAACTGCGATACCGTCAAAAAAGCGCGCAATTGGCTGGATCAAAACAGCATAAGCTATCGATGTCATGATTTTAGAGTCGATGGCTTAAGCCTTGAATTGCTCCAGCATTTTGCGGAACATCTGGACTGGAACAAACTGCTAAATCGCAGCAGCACTAGCTGGCGACAACTCAGTGCCGAACAGCAAAGCGAACTGACCCAGGAAAAAGCCCTGCAACTGATGCTGACCATTCCTACCCTGATCAAACGCCCGATTTTAGAGACCGATGAGCAGCTAATCCTTGGATTTAAAGCTGATAACTACCAATCCAAATTGCTATGAACGACACCTTAGAGCTACTTAAAGACCTGATCGGCCGCGTATCGATTACCCCTAACGATGCGGGTTGCCAAGACGTACTGGCGGCACGGCTAACTCAATTGGGCTTTAACGAAGAACGCTTGGACTTTGAAGACACCCAAAATATTTGGCTGAGACGCGGTAATGCCCAACCGCTGCTTACTTTCCTCGGTCATACTGATGTGGTGCCTACCGGCCCTTTGGAGGCCTGGATTTCACCGCCTTTCACACCGACCATACGTGACGGCCAGCTTTATGGCCGGGGTGCGGCGGATATGAAAGGCGGCATTGCCTGTTTTATTACGGCCGTCGAACGCTTTATTGCCCAACACCCTGATCACAAAGGCTCTATTGCGGTACTGATGACCAGTGATGAAGAAGGCATAGCCACCAATGGTGTGGTTAAAGTCGTGGACGTGCTGGAACAGCGCAACGAAAAAATAGACTGGTGTTTGGTCGGCGAACCGTCCAGTGATAAAAAAATTGGCGACGTGATCCGCGTCGGCAGGCGAGGTTCCTTATGCGCCCACTTAACGATTGTAGGCGTACAAGGGCACGTCGCTTATCCTGAACTGGCTAACAATCCGATCCATAGCTTCGCTCCGGCGTTGAAAGATTTGATCGAAGAAGTGTGGGATCACGGCAATGAATTTTTTCCGCCGACCAGTCTTCAAGTGTCTAATATCAATGCAGGAACCGGCGCCGAAAACATCATTCCTGGCTGCGTAAATATACAATTCAATTTGCGTTTTTGCACCGAACTGGATGAGGAAACCATCAAACAACGTACCCGAGCAATCCTGGATAAATACGACTTTAACTATGAGCTGAACTGGCGATTGTCCGGAAATCCATTTTTAACCAGCCCCGGCGCGTTAATTGATGCCGCCCATGCCGCGATAAAAACCGTTACCGGCTTTGAAACCCTGGACGATACCGGCGGCGGCACCTCTGACGGACGCTTTATCGCCCCGACCGGCGCCCAGGTTATTGAACTTGGCCCATTGAATGAAAGCATTCATAAAATAAATGAGCATGTCTGCGTCGCTGATCTGGCGATTTTATCCAATATCTATGAACAGATTCTGGTTAATTTATTGGCGTAAGCTGCGGCCTGTACCACTACAATAAACATTTTGATCATATAAAACAGGCTAATTTTTTGCGTATTCATGCCCTCTCTATTCAATTGATTAACCAGATTGCCGCAGGCGAAGTGGTCGAAAGACCTTCGTCCGTGGTTAAGGAGCTGGTTGAAAACTGTTTTGATGCCGGTGCCAGTCAGGTTTTTATCGAGATAGAGCAGGGTGGTTCCAGGCTGATAAAAATCAGGGATAACGGCTGCGGCATCGTCAAGGAAGATTTGCCGCTGGCCTTGTCACGCCATGCGACCAGTAAAATTGCTAGCTTAAAGGATTTAGAGCAGGTGATGAGCATGGGTTTTCGTGGCGAAGCATTGCCCAGCATCAGTTCGGTTTCCAGGCTTACGCTGATTTCACGGACTAGCGAGGCCGATTGCGCGTGGAAAGTTGTCGCCGATGGCTCCGAGCAGAATTTTGATCCGCAACCGGACCCGCATCCTCAAGGCACTACGATTGATGTGCGCGACCTGTTTTACAACACGCCGGCCCGCCGCAAGTTTTTAAAAACCGAAAAAACCGAGTTTTCCCATATAGAAACCTTGATCAAACGCATGGCCCTGAGCCGTTTTGATATAGGCTTTACGTTGTCGCATAATCAAAAAGAGATACTTACTCTAAAACCGGCGGCAACCGACAGCCAGCAGCAGCAACGTATTGCCGGCATTTGCGGCCCGACCTTTATTGAAAATTCGGTAAAAATAGATTTTGCTGCTTCCGGCCTGTCGGTGACTGGCTGGGTTGGCTTACCGACCTTTTCCCGCAGTCAGCAGGATATGCAATTTTTCTATGTCAATGGCAGGCTGGTCAGGGATAAGCTGGTTTCCCACGCGGTCAAACAAGCGTATCAGGATGTATTGTTTCATGGGCGGCATCCGGTTTTTGTGTTGTATTTGACGCTGGAGCCTACGCTGGTTGATGTGAACGCGCATCCGGCAAAACTGGAAGTCAGATTCAGAGAAGGCCGTTTAGTGCATGATTTTCTGTTTTCGGCTTTGCACCGGTCCTTGGCGAAGGTAAGGCCTGGAGATAAGATAATGGACGCGTTGCCACAAACGCAACCGATTCCGCACGCCCACGCTAGCATAACTCCTACACTCTCTTATAATCCAAGGCCCCCGCAGCAGGCCTCTTTGCCTTTGCAGGTGGAAGAACCCCGGCATGCCTATGCCGCCGCCCTGTATCAAACTCCAGATATAGTTGCAACGCCACCGTTAGGCCAAGCTATCGCGCATTTACATAATGTCTACATCTTGGCTGAAACACCGACGGGCATTATTTTAGTTGATGCGCATGCCGCGCACGAACGGGTCACTTATGAGCGGTTAAAACAGCAACAGCAAAATGGTGCGATACCGCGTCAACCGTTGTTACTGCCGATTAAAATAAAACTCAGTGCGGCGGAAGCGGAACTGGCAGAACAGGAGCAGGATTTTTTCAACACGCTGGGATTTGAACTGAACCGTGCCGGGCCGGAAACTATCGTGTTGCGCTCGATACCGATTTTATTGGGTCATACCGATCTGGAAGTCCTGATTCGTGACGTGCTGGCCGACCTTATTGAACATGGCATGAGTCAGCGTATTCAGGAAAAATCCAACGAAATCCTGTCCAAGGTAGCCTGTCATGCTGCAATACGCGCACGCCGTCGTCTGACCATCGACGAAATGAATGCTTTGCTGCGGGATATGGAGAAAACAGAACGGATAGGTCAGTGCAATCACGGCAGACCGACCTGGATAGCCTTATCGACCCAGGAGCTGGATAAATTCTTTTTGCGTGGGCAATGATGAGCGGCAAATTTTTGTCTTATCTTACGTTAGCAGTCTAAATTTTTTTCTTCGCCCAATTTATGCAAAATAAATCGTATCCCCCCGCCATTTTTTTGATGGGACCTACCGCCTCAGGAAAAACCGCTCTTTCTGTGGAACTTGCTCAGGCGCTTAACGGCGAAATCATCAGCGTTGATTCAGCGCTGGTGTTTAAACACATGGATATAGGCACGGCCAAACCTACGCTGGAGGAGCGAGGCGGCATTCCTCATCATTTGCTTGACATCCTTGATCCTGCGGAAACATTTTCCACTGGCCAGTTCAGAAAACAGGCGCTGGCCTTGATGGAGGATATAACTCGGCGTGGAAAAATTCCAATATTAGTCGGCGGCACTATGCTGTATTTTAATGTGCTGAACAGCGGGCTTGCGATACTGCCCGAAGCTAATCCAGAAGTCAGGGCTAAGCTTGACCAGGACTTGCAGGAATTAGGTAAAGACGTTTTGCATCAGCGATTGGCTGAGGTAGATCCGGTCGCGGCAGCACGAATCCACCCAAACGACCCGCAACGCGTACAACGCGCGCTGGAAGTCTATGAAATCAGTGGAAAACCGTTAACATCTTTTTTTACCGCAGCCCAGGATCAAGACATTCTCTATCAAAAAATTAAGCTTATTATTGCCCCACAAGACAGGGCTGTGCTGCATGACAGCATCGCCAGACGCTTTAAGCACATGCTAGCACAGGGCTTTATCGAGGAAGTTGTATCGCTTTATCAGCGCGGCGATCTGAACGAAAAAATGCCGTCGATCAGAGCGGTCGGTTACCGTCAGGTCTGGTCGTATTTACAGGGCGAATATGACCTTGAAACCATGACCGAAAAAGCCATTATTGCGACCCGACAATTGGCTAAACGCCAGTTTACCTGGCTGCGCAAAGAAACTGATGCGGCAAGCTTTCAGACCGGTCAGCCGGAACTTTTGACTAAGGTATTAATAGAAGTGAATACTTATATTGAGTGGCTACAGTCCGGCGAAAAATTGATTTAAACTATACCTAGACTCAACACTTCAGATATAAAAAAATGTCCACAGAAAATATCGTTCCCACTTACGCAATAGAGCGTTTAGATCACTTAGGCATTGTTGCAGGTGTC
>CANNNV010000079.1 GCA_947506155.1 Methylococcaceae bacterium | reverse complement strand
CATCAAGCAATTATTGACCGTGTTGCACACCTTGCGTGACCACGGCAATACCGTGATCGTGATCGAACATAATCTGGATGTGATCAAGACCGCCGACTGGCTGATCGACATGGGGCCGGAAGGCGGTGACGGTGGCGGAATGCTGGTTGTCGAAGGCACGCCCAAGCAAGTTTCTGAAAACAACGCTTCGCATACCGGACTGTATTTGAAACGGTTTTTTGCATAAAAAAAAGGGATAGTGAAATCACTATCCCTTTTAAGAGCGAAAATCGTCTAGGGTTTATTCTATTTCGACTTCTTTCATGCTCAGTCTGACTCGACCTTGACGGTCAATTTCAAGCACTTTAACTCTGACTACATCGCCTTCATTTAAACGGTCGCTGACTTTATCGACGCGTTCCTCTGAAATTTGCGAGATGTGCACCAGACCATCCTTACCGGGAAGTATGGTTACAAAAGCACCGAAGTCCATCAATCTGACTACCTTGCCTTCGTAGATTTTACCAACTTCAACTTCTGCGGTAATTTCCTCGATCAAACGACGTGCTTCTTCACCGGCCGCTTTATCAACCGAAGCGACTTTAACGACACCGTCATCAGTCAAATCTATGCTGGCACCGGTTTGCTCGGTAATGCTGCGAATGGTTGCGCCACCTTTGCCGATCACTTCGCGGATTTTGCTAGGATCAATTTTAAAGGTAATAATGCGCGGCGCGAAATCAGACATTTCTTCACGCGTACTGGACAACGCTTTGTTCATTTCATCCAGGATATGTAAGCGACCGTGCTTTGCTTGCTCCAATGCGGATTTCATGATTTCTGCGGTAATGCCATCAATTTTGATGTCCATTTGCAGCGCAGTAATACCGTCTACCGATCCTGCAACCTTAAAGTCCATGTCGCCCAGATGATCTTCATCACCCATGATGTCAGACAATACCGCAAAGCTGTCGCCTTCTTTAATCAAACCCATTGCGATACCCGCAACCGGTGATTTGATCGGTACGCCGGCATCCATTAACGCCAAGCTGCTGCCGCAAACCGACGCCATAGAGCTTGAGCCATTGGACTCGGTAACTTCAGAAACTACGCGGATGGTGTACGGAAATTCTTCCATATTTGGTAACACGGCGGCTACGCCACGTTTCGCCAAACGGCCATGACCTATCTCGCGACGCTTGGGTGAACCGACAAAACCGGTTTCGCCAACGCTGTACGGAGGGAAGTTGTAATGCAGCATGAACGGTTCTTTGTACTCGCCGGCCAGTGCATCGATAATTTGCGCATCACGTTGGGTGCCCAAGGTTGCGACAACCAGAGCCTGAGTTTCGCCACGGGTAAATAACGCCGAACCATGAGTTCTTGGCAACACACCGGTTCTGACCGTAATCGGCCTGATCTTGTCCAGGGCGCGACCGTCAATACGTTTGCCTTCATTAAGAATGGCGTTACGCACGATACTGTATTCCAAATGTTCGATAATGCCGCGTATATCGCTTTCTGCATAATCGCCATTCGCCACCAGTTTTGCAACCGCAGCGTTTCTGATGTCTTTCAGCTGTTCTTGTCTAACCAGTTTTTCTGCAACTTGATAAGCGGCTTTAATGCCGGCTTCAACCTCTGCAGTGACCAAATGTTTAAGTTCGGCATTTACTGCGGGTGCTACCCATTCAACAACGCCTTTCCCTGCTTCTGCTGCAAATTCGTTAATTGCATTAATCGCAACCTGCATTTGCTGGTGACCGAATAAAACTGCGCCTAACATAATTTCTTCGGATAAATTATCCGCTTCAGACTCAACCATCAATACTGCATGAGCGGTTCCGGCAACCACTAATTGCAACTTGGATTCTTTCAAAGCCGCAGCGGTCGGGTTTAATAAATACTCACCGTCTTTATAACCAATAGTAGCGGCGCCTACCGGGCCATTAAAAGGCAAACCAGAGACTGCCAAAGCAGCAGAGGCACCCAGTAAAGCAGGAATTTCAGGATCAACTTCAGGATTTAACGAGACAACAGTTGCGATAATTTGAACTTCGTTGGTATAGCCCTCAGGGAAAAGAGGACGTATAGGACGGTCAATCAGCCGAGACGTTAACGTCTCTTTTTCACTAGGACGTCCTTCTCTTTTGAAAAAACCACCGGGAATTTTACCGGCTGCATAGGCTTTTTCTTGATAGTTGACGGTCAACGGAAAAAAGTCACCGCCACTGGCCTGTTTTTTACCGACAACGGTAACCAGCAAGGTTGTGCCATCTACATCGATCATCACCGCACCGTCAGCTTGACGGGCTATTTCGCCAGTTTCTAATTTAACGAGTCGATCGCCGTATTGAAATTCTTTCCTGATAGGATTCACTATAAGGTTCCTTTGCGTAGAGGTTGGTGGGGAGGAAGTTGTTATCGGGTTACGCTAGGTAACCCGACTTACTGCAAAAACGGCACGAGGGTTGTGCCGTTTTCTGGTTTTTTTTTATTTACGTAAACCGAGACGTTCAATCAGCGTGCGGTAACGGGTTACGTCTTTGTTTTTCAAGTAATCCAGCAATTTACGACGCTGATTAACCATACGTAACAATCCACGACGCGAGTGGTTGTCTTTTTTGTGTTCTGCAAAATGCGGTGTCAAATGGGTGATGTGTGCGGTCAATAAAGCCACTTGGACTTCAGGTGAACCAGTATCAGTTTCTGATTGACGATACGCTTCGACGACTGCTTTTTTTTGTTCTGCGGTAAATGGCATAATAATCCCTATGGTGATTAAAAATTAAAAATAAAGTCGCCAACAAGGCGACTCCTTAAATGCGCTGTTTCCACGATAGGGTGTAGAAACAGCGGTATTTTTTGCAGGGCGACTACTCGCCACTACAGATTAAACAGTTTTTTCGGTGCTAGTTTACCATCCAATGACAGTTCCCCCAAACCTAAAAACAACGCATCATGATACATGCGTACCATCTCGTTCCCACGCTCCAGCGTGGGAACGATGCTGGAGCGTGGGAACGAGATAGACTGCCCCTGCTTTATGCAAACCGCCTGTTCTTCAGATAACTGCACAGCCGGCAAAGCTTCCAACGGCTTATCGGCCTTAAGCAGACATTCGAACAGGCTTTGCTGATCCATGGCCATCAACTGCTCTATGGTTTTACTTTGAGCAATATGGAATTGACCCGCCTCCAGTCGACGCAATGCCTTTACTGTTCCGCCACAGCCTAGCTCATGGCCGATGTCTTCAGCCAACGAGCGAATATAGGTGCCTTTTGAACAATAAACGTCCAGGATCAATAAATCTGGCGCGGGAATTTCTAACAGTGTTAGTTCAAAGATCGTGATATGTCTGGCTTTACGCTCAACGGTTATCCCTTGGCGCGCCAATTCATACAGCTTTTTACCGTTAAGTTTTAAAGCCGAATACATAGGCGGAACTTGGTCGATTTCGCCGGTGAACTTTTCCAGACAACCGAGGATGTCAGCTACCGAGAGCTCAGGCACAGGCTTGGTCTCTATCACTGCGCCTTCAAGGTCTCCGGTATCGGTCATGATTCCGAGCTGAACCACCACTTGATAACGCTTATGGTCATCCAGCATCATCCCCGATACCTTGGTCGCCTCGCCAAAACACAGCGGCAACAGGCCAGTAGCCAACGGATCAAGACTGCCGGTATGCCCGGCTTTATTGGCATTGAACAAACGCCTGACTTCCTGCAAGGCCTTGTTTGAAGATACGCCCAGGCGTTTATCCAGCAGCAAGATGCCGTGAATATTAAGACCTGACTTGCGCTTGCTCATCGATCAACCTTCGTCTGACTGGTCCCGAACAACATCGCTTAATAATTCTGAAACCCGCATCCCGGTATCAAAAGAATCATCGTAATGAAAACGCAGATCGGAGATATGCCGCAAACGCATGCGTTTAGCCAATTGATGCCGAATAACCGGTGACAGCTCGTTCAGCAACTTGACATTGGCTTTTTTGCCTGCCTGATCGACATTCAACACCGTGACATAGACTTTCGCCACGGCCAAATCTTTAGTGACGACCACTTCGTTGATAGTGATAAAGCCCAACCGGGAATCATCAATATCACGCTGCAACACTAAAGACAGCTCTTTTTGCATCTGTGAGGAAACACGGGCATTACGCCCAAACTCTCTAGCCATAAACTTTACAGTTCCCGCTTAACTTCGATGCGCTCGAATACTTCAATCTGATCACCAGGTTGTACATCGTTGTAATTTTTCACCCCGATACCACATTCCATGCCCATCTTGACCTCGGCGGCATCATCTTTAAAGCGACGCAACGATTCCAGCTGTCCTTCATAAATGACCACGTTATTACGCAGCACCCGAATCGGCAGGTTCCGTTTAACGAAACCGTCAACCACCATACAACCGGCAACCGCGCCGAATTTTGGTGATTTAAATACATCGCGCACTTCGGCAAGACCGACGATCTGCTCTCTGATTTCAGGGGCCAGCATGCCGCTGATAGCTTTTTTAACCTCGTCTATCGCTTCATAAATGATGCTGTAGTAATGCAGGTCTATGCCTTTTTCTTCAATCAGTTTTCGCGCAGTCGCATCGGCCCGGACATTAAAGCCCATCAGTATCGCACCGGAAGCCAAGGCCAAATTGGCGTCGCCTTCATTGATGCCGCCTACGCCGCCAAACACAACTTTAACTTCAACTTCGTCATTTGATAACGCCATTAAAGAGCCGCGCAAGGCTTCCAAACTACCTTGTACATCAGTTTTGATAACCAGATTGACGCAGGCCAGTTCGCCAGTTGCCATTCTGGCAAATACTTCATCCAGTTTGGAGGCTTGCTGTACCGCATGTCGGGACAGTTTCTTGCGGTCTTCTCTATGCTTGGCCAAATCTTTGGCGATGCGTTCATTTTGCACCACTAGAAATTCATCACCGGCATTCGGCGTACCCGAAAGACCCAAAATTTCAACCGGCGCACAAGGCCCAGCTTCTTTGATGTTGACGCCGTTCTCGTTAAACATGGCTCTAACTCGACCATATTCATGACCGCATAGCACCATCTGACCACTTTCCAGCGTACCTTTTTGTATCAGTACCGTCGCAACGACACCCCGACCTTTATCTAGCCTAGATTCGATCACAATACCTGATGCAGCGCCTTCTACCGGTGCTTTCAATTCGAGAATTTCAGTCTGTACAATCAAGGATTCGATTAATTCATCGATACCTTCACCTGTTTTTGCCGAAATCTTCAGGAACTGCACATCGCCGCCCCATTCTTCAGCAAGCACGTTGATTGTAGACAATTCCTGCATCACCTTATCAGGATTCGCATCGGGCTTGTCGATCTTGTTGATCGCAACAATAATCGGCACATTAGCCGCTCTAGCATGCTCAACCGCTTCCTTGGTTTGCGGCATCACGCCGTCATCGGCTGCAACCACGACGATGACCACATCAGTTACGTCCGCGCCTCTGGCACGCATCGCGGTGAAGGCCGCGTGACCCGGTGTATCCAAAAAGGTTACCGAGCCGTGATCCGTTTTTACCTGATAAGCACCGATATGCTGAGTAATACCACCGGCTTCACCGGCGGCTACCCGTGTTTTACGGATATAATCCAGTAGCGAGGTTTTACCGTGATCGACGTGACCCATGATCGTAACGATTGGTGCCCGTGGCAACGCTACACGGTTATCTTCTTCTTGCGCCTCGGCCAGCATTTCCTGCTCAAGATCGTCATCACTTTGCATAATCGCTTTGTGACCCATTTCTTCAACCAGAATGACCGCTGTTTCCTGATCTATACTTTGGTTGATGGTCGCCATAATACCCAGCTTCATCAGATGCTTAATCACCATCGCGGCTTTAACACTCATCTTTTGAGCCAAATCGGACACAATAATCATTTCCGGTATGGTGACCTCTTTGACCACAGGCTCAACCGGCATTTCAAATTGATGCTTGCCATCGGCTTTTACACTGACGCGCTCTGCTTTCTTGCCTTTTTTCTTCGGTCGCTTAGTATCTCTGCCAGCTCCGGCTCGCGCACCTTCTTCCTGTTTTTTTCTGTGTAGCACTTCTTGCTTAGCTGAAGCCTGCTGCCTTACCTTATCAGCGTTCCTTTTAATCGATTCTTCGAGTCGCTGATCTTTTTCTTGCTGTTTTTTTGCGACTTCTGCCGCTTCATTGATTTTAGCCTGCTTTTCAGCATCAATCTTTGGTTCTTCCTTAACAGGCATAACATCAACCTTTTCTTCTACGGCCAGGGATGGCGAAATTGGCAGGGACACTTCAGGTGTGCTCACAGTTTCATCTTCAACGACCAGTGCTTCTGGCTTTTGTTCCAAAACGATTTTTGGCATGTCAGGCTCAGGAAGTTTTTCAGCTTGCTGAGCCACCTGCTCTTTAAGCGCTAATTTAGCTAATTCCAAATTCTTTTGTTCATCAGAAGAATCGGCTACTTCACTACGCTTTACATAAGTTTTTTGTTTACGAACTTCAACGCTAATGGTTTTAGTCGTCGTGCCTGGCACGCTCGCTTGCTTAAGCTCGCTGACCGTTCTACGTTTTAACGTCACTCTTTTCAGAGCGCCTTCGACCGCGCCCTCTTCTTTGCCATGACGTTTACGCAAATGTGCAAGCAACTGCACTTTTTCATCGTCATTGATTACATCATCGGGCAAACTGGCAGACAAACCCGCCTCTTTCAGTTGTTCTAATAATCGTTCCAGAGGTATTTTTACCACCTCCGCTAATTGCCGTACCGTTTTATTACTCATTTTCTACCCCTTACCTACTCGCCTGTTCCTCAGCAAACCAAGGCTCACGCGCCTTCATAATCAATTTTGCCGCCCGATCTTCGTTCATTCCCGAAAAACCCAACAAATCATCTACCGCCTGCTCTGCCAAATCATCCATCGTAATAATACCGTGACTGGCAAATTCATAAGCCAAATCCTTGTCCATACCGTCCATTTCCAGCAAATCCTTTGCAGGCTCTGCTGTCTCTATTTTTTCTTCTGCCGCAATAGCATTAATCAACAACGCATCTTTAGCGCGGCTTTTAAGTGCAATAACCAAATCTTCATCAAAGCCCTCAATTTCCAGCATTTCACTGACCGGAACATAAGCAATTTCTTCAACGGTATTAAAACCCTCTTCAGCCAGAATTAGAGCTATATCTTCATCGACACCGAGTTGTTCTACAAATAACTGAATTATCTTGCCAGCCTCAGCTTCGCTATTTTCTTCTGCCTTAGAGGCATCGATAACATTTAACTCCCAACCGGTTAACTGGGTTGCCAGACGAACATTTTGCCCACCACGACCAATGGCCTGGGACAAATTATCCGAACTGACGGCCAAATCCATGCTGTGCTTGTCTTCATCAACAACGATGGACTGAATTTCAGCCGGTGACATGGCATTGATCACGTATTGAGCATCGCTCGCATTCCAAAGAATAATATCTACGCGTTCCCCCGCTAGTTCATTTGAAACCGTCTGTACTCTGGAACCTCTCATACCGACGCAAGCGCCAACAGGATCCAGTCTGGGATCATGGCCTTTAACAGAGATCTTTGCCCTGGAGCCGGGGTCACGTGCCGCACCCATCACTTCAATCAAGCCTTCACCGACCTCAGGCACTTCAAGACGAAATAATGCAATCAGCAATTCAGGCGCCGTGCGACTGACGAACAATTGAGGACCGCGAGGCTCCAGGCGTACATCTTTCAGATAACCCCTGATTCTGTCGCCTATACGTATTGCTTCGCGGGGAATCATATCTTCCTTGGCGATATAAGCTTCTACATGCCCACCCAGATCCAGATAGATACTACCTTTTTCAATGCGCTTGACGACACCGGTGATCAGTTCGCCGACGCGACTTTGATAGGCATCAACAATTTTCTTGCGCTCAGCTTCCCTGACCTTGTGAATAATAACCTGCTTGGCTGTTTGTGCTGCGATACGGCCGAAATCAACCGATTCGATTTCTTCTTCGACAATATCACCGATTTGAACAGTTGGATCATCAAACTGCGCTACTTCCAGTAAAACCTGTGATTCAGGAAATTCGACATCACCGTCAATATCACTGTTGGCATCAACGACTTCCCATCCTCTAAACGTTATATAATCGCCGGTTTTTCTGTCGATAGCAACGCGTGCTTTGATCTGATTTACGTGGCGCTTGATGGTAGCCGCTTCCAATGCAGATTCTATGGCTTGAAAAACGATTTCCTTTTCAATATCTTTTTCATTAGAAAAAACATCTACTACCAATAAAATTTCTTTATTTGCCACTGCGCTCCCCTTTTCCAATACTTTTATTTAATAAATCGTACTCAGGAACCAAACGCGCTTTACTCATCGCGATAAATGGAACCTCAAAAACCTGTTCGCCTTCCTGAAGAGTGATTACCTCGCCCTCAACTTTTATAATCAATCCGTTGATTTTTCTGCGACCATCTATGGCTTTAAATAAATGTACCAAAACCAGACGACCGATATAGCGTTCAAACTGGCTCACTTTAAAGAAGGGTCGATCTTCACCAGGCGAAGAAATTTCTAGTGAATAATTACTAATGATTGGATCTTCGACATCCATCACGCCGCTGATTTGATGACTAACTTTCGTGCAGTCTTCAACCAAAATTCCGTTATCACTATCTATATAGATTCGTAACAGACCATGTTTAGGATGAGGATTATATTCAATGCCAACGCATTCATAACCTAAACCTTCAACAATTGGTTCGATCAGATTAACCAAATGCTCAGGAGCCTGCTTCATCGTGTCCTCACTTACTTTCGCACAAAAAAAAAGAGCCCAAGGCTCCATTAACAATCAGATCAAGCTTTTTTCCAAAGCCCAGAAAATAAAAAACCCCGAAACGGGGTTTTTTAGCAACCTATCCTTGAGTTGCTCTAACACCTGCATCCTTGCAGTAAAAATATGGTAGCGGGGGCAGGATTTGAACCTACGACCTTCGGGTTATGAGCCCGACGAGCTACCAAGCTGCTCCACCCCGCGATTGATTTGGCTATTATAGGGGGTTTTCAGTAATTAGCAATCTAATTTTAAATAACAGCTAATTCTAATTTATTACGTTAGCTCCCAAAAGCATCTACCTGCAGTTATCGATTGGCCAAAGTCGTCGTAGTTTGGATTAACACCTCCTGAAAATAAGCATAGAGTTCTCGATCCAGCTGGCCCTGTTTAAGCGAAACTTCCAGCGCTTCAGTTGCAGCGTAGAGCTTTTTGACGCCAACAATGCCAGAAGCCCCTTTCAATTTATGTACTAATTGTTGCACTGCAACGATATTGTTATCTTTGATTTGCGCCTCAATAGCTACGCCACTGGCTACGCAATCTTCACTAAAATCATGCAACAGCTTGATCAGCAAGCTATTATTTCCACCCACTATAGCCAGAATCCCGTCTAACTCAAAACCTTTAAAGTTTAGCGGCGGCTCTGCTTCAACCGACGCTGTGGCGGACTTTCTTTTTTCGAACAAGGTTACCAGCACTTTAATTAGTTCTTCGGTGACCATTGGCTTAGGCACAAAGCCATCCATCCCTGCGTTGATACAATCAACCCGCTCTGTCTCGGTAACCCCTGCGCTGAGCGCAATAATAGGCAGGGTTTTATATTTAGGGTTCATCCGAATACGTTTTGTAGCATCCATTCCGTCTATTACAGGCATCTGTACATCCATAAGAATAGCATCATAGCTATGATGCTCTAGTCGTTGCAAGACTACTGCACCGTTGTTTGCAACATCAACATGCACACCACACATCGCCAGAAATTCTTTGATAATTTGCTGATTGATTCTGTCATCCTCAGCTAATAGAATATGCTTGCCCGCTAATCCCTGACCCAAGTTACGCAGTTTTAAAGAGAGATTACCGGCAAGACGCTCAGTCATACGGCGATTAACCGCAGGAAATTTTTCCTGAATAGCAACGCCCAACAAGAGATCAAAGCTGAAACTAGATCCTTGCCCCAAGACGCTATCAATTTGCATAGCACTGCCACCCATTAACTTCAGCAAGCTATTACTAATAGATAAACCTAGGCCTGTACCACCAAACAGGCGACCAGTAGACCTGTCTAACTGCTCAAATGGCAACAGCAAGTTACTCGCATATTGTTTGCTGATACCAATGCCGGTATCGATAATATTAAAATGAATTTTGGCTTGTTTTTTATCCAGCGCCAGTAACGAAATAGTGAGCTTGACCCCGCCACATCCGGTGAATTTGATAGCATTGCTTATCAGATTTGAAAGCACTTGCTGCAAGCGCAAAGGATCACCAAGCAGCTTAGTTGGCACCTCAGGAGCAAGCTGAATATCGAAATTGATCGCTTTTTCTTGCGCACTCAACGAGAACAAAGCCTGTAAATTGTCTAATAATGCGTTCAAACTGAAGACTGTATTTTCAATACTAAACTTCCCTGCTTCCAGCTTGGAAAAGTCAAGAATGTCATTGAGAATTCCAAGCAGAGTATTTGAGGAAGAATCGATCTTAAACAAATAATCATATAGTTTAGACGTATCAGATTGGTTCATTGCCAGCTTAGTTAAGCCGATGATGCTGTTAATCGGTGTCCTGATTTCGTGCGACATAGTCGCCAGGAACTCGGTTTTCAACCGAAGCTTCTCTTCACTCTCGCGCATAATGACATGTAGCTTCTTGAGCGCAGTTATATCTTTTTGTACACTGACAAAATTCGACAAGCAACCCGCCGAATCAAATAATGGTGTGATAGTTAGCTCATTCCAAAAAGCTGATCCTTCTTTACGATAATTTAATATCTGCCCTTTGAATGGCTGTGCAGCATTAAGAGCTGCTTTCATCAACCCGATAACGTTAGGATCAGATGCTGTACCCTGAAGTAATGAGCAGTTTTTACCAAAAAGATCATTAATCGAATAACCAGTTAACGCTTCACAGGCAGGGTTTGCATAAATTATTAACCGATTTTTATCGGTTATAATGATGCTCTGCGGGATAACACAGAGCATCGAAGAAACTGTAAAATTGTTCGCTTCAAACTGAGTAATAATAGCGCTGGTTGTTATCGACGATTTTTGGATCTCGGGAATAGAGACGGGGTGTCTATCGTTCGACTTGTCGATCCAAACCTTGAGTACATGAACAAGATTTTCTAGGATCACCGGTTTGGGCAAAAATTCGTTCATCCCGCAAGCAAGACAATGAGCCCGAATGTCATCAGTAACTCCTGCACTTACAGCAATAATCGGCAAATTTTTATATTGAGGTTGCCTGCGAATATACTCTGTAGCTTCTATTCCCCCCATTACCGGCATTTGTATATCCATAAGAACAGCATCGTAGCGTTGCTGTTCAAGTCGCTGCAAAGCTTCCTTACCGTTGTTGGCAATATCGACATGAGCACCACAGAGCTTCAAGAACTCTTCAATCACTTGCTGATTAATAAAGTTGTCCTCGACCACCAGGATATTATTCCCAAACAATACTTGCTGTTTTTTGTACACGGTGAAAAAGACGCTATTAAATAGTTAACGAAAATCGTGTTTTTTTACAGTTACCCATAAGGCCATAAAACGGTGGTAACTGTATTTTGCATGGATCATTTTACTACCGTTTTCACTGTTAAAAATATTTTTTATATAAACTTAATAAATTGTATAAACTGTGAAACGTAACTATCAAAAACAAAAAGGTCGATCTAATGCAACGTAGTAATTTAACAAAAACATTGGCATTTGTTTTGCTGATGACACCGATGGTTGTAATGTCGGTAGAAACTGTTGACCTTGGAATTCCTCCAGTAAGCCCGAACAATATTCCGCCACAACTGGCCACACCGAACGTCAATGCTATATTTGGCCCAGTACTTCACTCAGACACACTGTGGAGCATAGCAAAGAAACTTGCGAGTGAGCGGGGAATACCGACTAATCAAATGTTAGCTGCTTTACGCGAAGCAAATCAACAGGCGTTCATTGAAGGTAGCGCTAACGGGTTAAAACTGGGCGCTTTTTTACAAATTCCAGGCAGTGAACCCAAACTCGAATTACCTAAACGAAAACCCTTATGGAAACGCCGTGTCAACCATAAATGGAAAGCGCCCACTCAAACAGAACAAAAAACACCCGCGTTAACACCCAGTCGCGACATTCAACTAACCAGTAAACATAAGAATATTGAATCTATTGATCAAGTCCCAGAACAACTTATTAACAATGCGGTTATAACCCCATTAGCTACGCCTGCGGTAATTAACCTGGATAAGACAAACAGGGATATGGTTTTGGACACGCAGGTACGACTTGATCGCTTAGAAAAAAAGGTCGATGCTATTCAGCAACTACAAATACCGCCAGTTCAGCAACCAGTGGCCCTGCAAGTAACGCAGAACTTGCCGGTAGAGCAACTAGTGACTGGCCTACGCGAACCAGTAACGCCGACAGATCCCTCAGCTCTTTATCTTCCTGCCAGTGGCTATGTTATAGGCATGCTCAGCGTTTTAGGCTGGCAGAAATGGCGCAAACGCAAGGCTAAGAAAAAACCTGTGCTCGAGAGCCTGTTTACGGCTACCGAAACCACCACACCAAAAACTGCTGATATAAAACCTTCCCCAATAGCAGCAAATTGGGTTACAACGGAATGGATGCAAGAGGTAGGGCAACGTAGGGAGCAGCTACCGGTAACTGCAAGGACACAGAAAACAGCAGCTCAGACTCTAAAGCCAAAAGAATCACTACCAAGAGAGCAATTACCGACCAGTACAAAAAACCCCAACATTAAGCCTAGAGATACGTCGGTAAAGTTTCCAATGGAAGCCCCCCCTCACGAATTTCTCACTGAACTTAACAACGTTAGCGCAAAGCAAAACCCCGCTGAAATGCTTACCAAAGTTGATTTATATTTGGCACATGGTCAGTATGAAAAAGCAGAGGACTTGCTTTACAGCGTCATTCAACAGATGCCAGGTCGCGATGAATATAAACTTAAGCTCCTGCAAATATACAGTAGCAATGGCAATAAAGTTCAATTTGCAACTTACGTCAATGAATTAGCTAACGCTGGTAGGCTTAATGACTATCCCTTTTGGGGCTATGTCGCCAATATGGCGCAAACCATTATCCCCGGCTCGCCGTTGTTTTCCAACCAAAAACCATTGGGTCAAAAACAACAAGAGCCGAATAAGCGAGCTTTGCCGGACACTGGCCGCGACGAATTAGAGTTTGATTTTGACTTTGCCGAATTACCACTCAAATCCAATATGAAGCGCTAACCGATACTTTTTTCTTAACTTTCGTTAACTGCCACGTTAAAAACGTGGGGTGTATCTACCAAGGCGCGTAACAAGATATTACGCGCTCCGACTATATCTCTATTGACCCACTCGCCAGAGAGTAATCGTATTCTTTTTGCGCCGCCTAT
>CANNNV010000078.1 GCA_947506155.1 Methylococcaceae bacterium | reverse complement strand
GCGACCAGCGTAGAGCCGTTACTGGCGGAACGCATTGAAGTATTGCGCGGCCCGGCTACCTTGCTCTACGGCAGCGGAGCCATTGGCGGTGTGGTCAATGTTATTGATAACCGGATTCCCGGCAAACTGCCGGAAAGAATGCTGGGCGGTGCGCTTGAGCAGCGTTTCGACTCGGTTTCCGATGAATCTTCCACTGTCATGAAAATAGAAGGGGGTAAAGGCAATCTGGCCTACCATCTGGACGGTTTTTATCGCGACCGTAATAATCTCGACATCGGCGGGTCGGCCATTGATGTCAACGCCGCTCAAGCGACCGATCCTACACTGAATGTTATTCAAAACCCCCACGGCATTATTAACAACACGTCTGCTCACGCAATCAGCGGCTCGGCGGGCGTTTCCTTGATAGGCGACCCTGGTTTTGCTGGCGTCTCCATTAATCGTTTGGAAAATAACTATGGTATTGCGCCGGACGGAAGCGGCGGAGAAATTGTGCGTATTGATCTTAAACAAAGCAAATACGACTTCAAAAGCGAATTGAAAAATCCGTTCCGCTACGCAGAATCACTGCGTATGAAACTGGGTTATACCGATTACCAACATACTGAAATTGCTGATGGTGTCGCTGCTGCTTTTTTCACTAATAAAACCTATGAGAGCCGCCTGGAGTTGACTCACAACCCACTGGGAATCTTTCGTGGCATGGTGGGTTTTCAAGCCATTGCCGGCGATTTTGCGGCGATTGATAAGGCCACCAACGAAGTCATTGTTCCGCAAACGCAAACTAACAGTTACGGTGTCTTTGCGGTGGAATCTTTCAACATCGGTGCGCTTGTTAACCAGCTCGGTGTTCGGGTTGAAGACACTACTCTGGTCCCGCAAGGACTTTCCAGCCTTAGTTATACGCCGGTCAGCGCCTCCGCTTCCAGCTTGTGGAAATTGAACGACAGTAACAGCCTCAATCTCGCGATAACCCGCTCACAGCGTGCGCCGCAAGTGCAGGAGCTGTTGGCTAACGGTTTTCATGATGCAACTCGCAGCTTTGAAGTCGGCAATGTGAATCTACGCCAAGAAACCTCCTACAACCTGGATTTAGGCTACAAATTTAAAGCCGACTGGGTCAGAGCGCAACTGGACCTGTTCCATAACTGGGCCGGCGATTATATTTACCAGCAACGTAATGGCGAGTTTATAGATGGTGCGCCAGTACTCGAAAGCCGTCAGGCCGACGCCACCTTCATGGGTTATGAAAGCAAACTAATTTTTCCTCTACTGAAAAACCGGATTGGCTTGGTTGATTTAACGTTGTTTAGCGATTTCACCCGGGGACAATTTATTAACGGTGCTGATGTACCGCGCATGCCGCCGTTGCGTTTTGGTTTTCAGTTTGATCACAGTAAAGGAAATTGGGCTAGCAATCTGCGCCTGACCCGTGGTGAAGCCCAGAGCCATCGCGGTGACAACGACACTGCGACGGCAGGCTATATGCTGCTGAGTCTGGGTACGCAATATCAAATCATGGCTCTAAAAAGCGCTGATGTAATGGTATTTGCCAAAGCCAACAACCTGTTGGATGAGAATATCCGAAATTCAACATCCTATCTGCGTAACTTTGCCCCGGAGCCAGGGCGTGGCGCGGAAATAGGCTTTCGGGTGAGTTATTAACGCCAGCTTAATCAATTTGTTCCAAAGCAGGCACTTTGGCTTTAAACAACTCGGTTAATAGCTCCAGTGGAGCCGTCAATTGGGGCAGTGCAGGGATTTTCCAGGCTTTTCCTGTGATGAGGGCCAATATATTATTCAACCAAGGTCGGTCAGAGTTAGCCCGATGAATGATAAAGCGGTAGGATTCTCCGTCATTAAAAACCGCAAAGTCTTCCAGGCAAACTTCAATTGTTTCCTGTTCGCCGTAGAGTCTTGTTTGAACGTAGACTTTTCGCGCATCGAGGTCGAAACTGAACTCCGTTAGTTCTGCAATGCCCTTAAGGATTATATTTGATACCCAAATGATCAATACATTAGGTGTCAGTTTTATTGCCATTTTTAGTAAACTGGATTTGATGCTCATTTTAGCCTTCAGTGCCAACAGGGATAAGATTCGCAATTTTAACCATTTTTTGCTTTGTTATGTGAAAAATTTTATTCATAACTATGCGAATGGCGACTATGCATCTATTGCAATACAAGCTTTGTTCGCTAACTTCTTTTTCCTAATTTAAAGAAGGGCAGTGCGTTTAATGTAAGTATAATTAACGTTTCTGAATTTTTGCAAAGTTAGTTACGATTAATTAATGAATATCCACCTTAAAACACTGGGCTGCCGCCTCAATGAAGCCGAATTAGAAACTTGGGCTCAAACCTTCCAAAAATCTGGCCATCAAATCACCCGGCAAGCCGAAAACGCTGATCTTATCGTACTTAACTCCTGCGCAGTAACCCAGGATGCGGCAAGAAAATCGCGCCAATTGATACGTCGTATCCATCGTGATAATCCACAAGCCAAACTTGTAGTCAGTGGTTGTTACGCCACATTAAATGAAGATGAGGCCGCTTCTTTACTGGGCGTTGATCTCGTGGTCAGCAACAAAGACAAGGATCGATTGGTCGAAAAAACGCTAACTGAATTGAACATGGACAGCATGCCAGTTTTGTCTACCGAACCAGGAGAAATCTCGCTGTTCACACGCGGCAGGCAACGTGCTTTCGTTAAAGTGCAGGACGGTTGCCGTTACCGCTGCACCTTCTGTATTGTCACGGTGGCGCGCGGTGAAGAAAAAAGCCGTGTAGTGTTAGACATTATTAACGAAATCAATGCGCTGCATCAGCAAGGTATCACCGAAGTCATTTTGACTGGCGTACATTTGGGCGGTTATGGCAGTGATCTGGGTAATAACTTGTCTGATTTAATTACCGCTATTTTGACAAAAACCGAGATTCCACGATTGAGATTAGGCTCGCTGGAGCCTTGGGAATTACCCGATGATTTTTTTGAGTTGTTTAGTAATCCGCGTCTGATGCCGCATTTGCACCTGCCTTTGCAAAGCGGCTCTGACACGGTGCTGCGGCGTATGGCTAGACGTTGTAAAACCGAAGAATTTGCCGCCATAGTCAAACAACTGCGGGTAAAAATTCCAAATTTTAACGTCACCACCGACATTATTGTTGGCTTCCCCGGTGAAACCGAGCACGAATGGCAGGACAGCTTTAACTTCATCGAGAAAGTCGGTTTTGGTCATATCCATATTTTCACCTATTCCAGCAGGGAAGGCACTAAGGCCGCCAGCTTACCTGATCAATTGAGCAATGACCTTAAAAAACAGCGTAGCCGGCAGTTGCATGAACTGGCAGAGGTCATGAAGTTGGATTTTGCAAAGCAGTGTGTAGGCCATCAATTTCCAGTGTTATGGGAGGGTTACAGTGAACCTTTGGGGTCTGATCAGCAATGGGTCTATGGCTATACACCAAATTATCTTCGAATCGCCTGTGTAATCAGCAATCAGCAATCAGTGGAAAACCAGACGCTAAACTGCCTGGTAACGGCGATTGAACAGGGAAATATTATTGGAGAACTTCGCCTATAAAAATTGCAAAGATAAATCTCTGTAGTGGGTTAAATCTGTAATTTTCGATACAATTTGGTTTACGAAATTTTGACCAAAAGCGGGAGAGATTATCCATGACCTGTTATCAAGAAGTGAGTTACCCCGAGTGTGACAGCAAATGTATTACGAATGCCGGACATAGTTTATAAGGTGAACCACGTTACCGTTGCCAAGAGCCAGATTGTTTAACGCTGAAGTACCGTTATAGAGCGTGTTATTAAAAAGCTGATCATAGATATGGCGATCAATGGTAGTGGAATACGTGATACCGGGCGGGTATTGAAAATCAATAAAAATACCGTCATCAACACCTTAAGATGCAAGGCTGACAGTATCCTCCAGGTTAATCCGAAGATATTTGAACTAAGCGAAAACGGCGAGTTGAGTATCAGGTTAGAAGAGGCCTATATTGATGCGGAAGTCGATGAGCAGTGGTCTTGGGTAGGTAAGAAATCGAATCAACGCTGGCTCTGGCACGCCGTTGATCACGCACCAATACCGTATTTGGCAAGCGCAAGGATGAGGTGGGTAAGCGTAATACCAAAAAATAGAACGCAAAAATCTAAATTTCAGAACATGGATTAAGCGCCTAGCGCAAAACCATTTGCTTTTCGAAGTTAGAGTTGATGCATGATACCGTCATAGGTTTGCTGATGAATAAAGTCGAATTTGGGTTCAATATTTACACATGATTACAGATTTAACCCACTACCCGTTTATTATAGCTATTTCTCTGCATCCATTTTTACTGGCCACTCGGCACCTAAATCTATCCATTTTCTTAGTTTAAGGATATCTTGATCAGAAAGTTTGTGTATATCAGCCATAGACATATCTTTTCTTGTTCCGGAAACAATTGCTATTAAAGGGCTAATTGCACTCTGTTTCGGTAAAATTAGCAGCGCACTCCCATTACTTCCAAAAAAATCTTCACGACGATCTATACGAAAATTGGCCAACTGTTTTTGTGGGCCATGACATGACAAGCAATTGTTTTCAAATATGGGATAGATATCTTTCCAAAAATCGATATTTGTTTGATTAACACTGATTTGGGCATGTGCTGTTTCTGAAGATTCTTTATCCTGATGGGTATGTCCAAAATGATTGCCTCGCATTGGCCTAGCTATTTCTATAACACTTGTTTGAGCCGCCCACGCAAACAGGGTCAGCATAAGGATGACTATTCCCCCTGATAAAATACCTGTGCGAATTAATGAAGGGTGTTCGGTTTTTATCAAATGACAACGCTTACCTATAACCGTTACTATCCAATTCCAATGCAATACTAAATGAATAACTAGTATCAACAAAAGCCCCAGACTAATCCAAAAATGGACATCGCCCCACTGGTGACGGGTGAAACCCCACAAAATTAAACTTTTATTGCTGCCGGGTGGTAACGGATAACGCAGTAAATAGCCCGTCGCAATCATCCCTAGAAAAAGAAATGCGGCAATTATGTCGATGATAATGTTAGCAATAGTACGATTCATATCTAATATTGGCAGCACATTTTTTTAATATCCTCTTAGTCGACTAACTTATCTTTATTAATCAAAAAATAAACCGTCGGAATCACCAGTAAGGAAAACAAGGTCGAAGCAAAAATGCCAAAGATAAAACTCCAGGCCAGGCCTGAGAATATCGGATCGAGGATAATCACAAACGCACCGAACATAGCCGCTCCGGCGGTTAAAAATATCGGACGCAAGCGTATCGCACCGGCTTCAATCAGGGCTTCTGTAAGCGTAACATCGGCACGGGCACGGATGCGCTCGATAAAATCGATCAGAATAATTGAATTGCGCACCACTATACCCGCCAAGGCAATCATGCCTATCATCGCGGTGGCGGTAAAGTAAATCGGGTTGGGATAACCAGCAATAGGCGCGGCAAACAGATTGAGCAACCAAAAGCCCGGCATGATACCGATGACCGTCAACGGAATGGCGATCATCATGACCAGCGGCACGCTTAGCGAACCGGTTTGGCCAACCAGCAACACATAAATCATCACCAGCGCAGCGGCAAAAGCCAGGCCAAGATCGCGGAACACATCAACAGTAATTTTCCATTCCCCTTCACCGGCTAATTCAGCTTTATAACCTGAAGGTAAAGGATTTTCAGCGAGACGGTCATTCAAGTCAAACACGGCTTCGACTGGGCTGCGCCCTGCCATGCCGGCAACGACATAATTGACCCGTTGCAGATTTTTGTGAAAAATAGGCTGGTCTTCATTTTTACTCTGGACGGTGGCTATTTCGCCCAAGGGTATCAGCTCGCCTTGCCCGGTTTTTATGCGCAAGGCCAATAAGTCTGGAACCGAGGAGCGTAGCGCACGAGGCAATTGCAGATTGATTTCCAACGGTTGGCGTTCGCTGTCTATATGGACAATGCCAACTTGTTGACCGGCAGCGGCAATGCGCAGAGTTTCTGCAACTTGCGCAACACTAATTCCGGACAAGGCGGCTTTTTCACGATTTAATTGAAAACGCACTTTATCATGCGGCGCTTCGGAAAAATCATCGACATCAACCACACCAGCGGTTTTTTCCATATCGATTCTGACCCGTTGGGACACCGCAATCAGCTGATCAATACTGGCCTCGACCGGGCCATAGATTTCCGCAACCAGATCCGACAATACCGGCGGTCCCGGCGGAATTTCAACAATTTTAAGGTTTACGCCGTATTGTTTGCCGAGTCGTTCTATTTCGGGCCGAATGCGTAACGCGATTTCGTGCGACTGCTGTTCCCGTTTGTCCTTAGCCAGCAGATTGATTCTGACTTCACCTACATGCGCACCGCTGCGTAAATAATAATGGCGAACCATGCCATTAAAATCCATCGGCGCCGCCAAGCCGGTATAGGTTTGATAATCGGTAACTTCGTTGACGGTGGCTAGATAACTGCCCAAGGCGCGCGCAACTTCATCGGTTTGTTCCAGTGATGAACCGCGCGGCATGTCGATCATGATTTGCAATTCGTTTTTATTATCGAAGGGCAATAATTTAAGGGGCACGGCGCGGGTAATAGCCAGCATGGTCGAGCCTAAAAAAGCGATCAGTACCAGCAGTAAAAACAGTTTAGCCCGCCCCGAAGTCGCCAATAACGGGCCAAGCGCTGCTCGATAAGCCCGATAAATAAAGGTTTGTTTAAGTTCCAACGATTCTTCACTAGGCTTGTGATATTCGCTTTGCAGTAGCTTGAAACTTGCCCAGGGGGTTACAGTAAAGGCGACAATTAGTGAAACAATCATGGCAATAGGCACGTTAAAAGCCATCGGCGCCATATACGGCCCCATCATGCCGGTGATAAAAAACATCGGCAAAAATGACACGATGACGGTAAACGTTGCCAAAATAGTCGGTGGCCTGACTTCATCGACGGCGGTCAACAAGGCTTCCAAGGGTGATTCCTTGCGTAATTTATAATGCCTGTGGATATTTTCGACATCGACTATCGGATCATCGACCAGCAAGCCCAGCGACAATATCAAGGCAAACAAGGTGACGCGGTTGATGGTGTAACCGGAAATGTAGTCCAGCAACAAGGTCAACGCCAAGGTCATCGGCACGGCGATAGAAACAATAAACGACTCTTTCAGCCCTAGCGAAAAAGCCAGCAACACCACGATAATAACAATCGCAAAACTCAAATGCTTAACCAGTTCGTTGACTTTATGGTTGGCCGTTTCACCGTAATCACGACTAATGCTTAATAAAATATCTTCCGGAATTAAGCTGCCACGCATTTTTTCTGCGCTGGCGATAACCGCTTCGGCGACATGCACGGCATTGCTGCCTTTGCGTTTGGCGATAGCCACGGTAACCATTTGGCGTTCCTGGCCGACTTGCGGCTGATTACCGGTAGCCTGGCCTATCGTGGGCATTTCATCGACGGCAGGGCCAAAGCCGATGCGTGTGTAATGATCGACATCAGCCGGTCCATCTTCGATACGGGCTAAATCGCGTAAATAAACCGGCCGCCCGGAAACGCTTTTAATAATGGTTGCGCCCACATCTTCCGAGGACTCAAAATGCGGCCCGGCTTCCAGCAGGATTTCGCGATTCCCCCGCTCAATACTGCCGACCTGCAGGTTAACATTGGCATTATTTAGCGCCTGGGTAATTTCCAGCAAACTTACGCCATGCGCGGCCAGTGCCGCAGGCTGGGCATAAATGGATATCCGACGCGGCTCGCCGCCGACCACCCAGCTTTTACCGACATCCCCGACACTTCTAAGGGAAATAATCAGCTCGTCGGCGATACGTCGTAATGCCATGGAGTCATACGCATTATTTTGGGCAGACAGCGTCAACAAAACGATCGGCACATTATCGATTTCAACCGGAGAGACTTTCCAGTGAGTTACGCCGGGCGGAATAAGATGCTGGTTGGACATAAGTCTGTCCCAGGTCTTGACCAGGCTGTCTTCAAAAGATTGGCCCACGAAATAACGGACGGTAACAACCGCTGCTCCGGGTCTGGAGACAGAATAGACATATTCGACGCCTTCAATTTGTTTAAGTAAAACCTCCAGCGGCGTGGCGACCAGTTTCTCAACTTCTTCACTGGAAGCCCCCGGATAGTCAATCAGCACATCCATAACCGGTACCACAATCTGCGGATCTTCTTCGCGGGGCGTCAGCGTTAATGCTGCGGCTCCGGCCAGTAAAGAAATAATCAAAAACAGAATCGATAGCTGCGAAGTCGTAAAGATTTTGACAATCTGGGTGGTCAAGCCGCGTCTGGGCTTTTTCATATCGTCCATCAGTCTGCCTGCTGTGGCTGGCGTAGCACGGCTTCACCGGCATGTAAGCCGGAAATAACTTCAATCTGATCGCCAAAGGTCTTAGCGGTTCTGATATGGCGCATCAGCTGTTTTCCTGCTGATAAAACCTTAACTACTTCCAGTTGACCGATATGTTGCACTGCTTCAACAGGAATCAATAACGCTACATGTTGAGCGCAAGCTTGCTCCAACCAGCCAAAATATCCCGGTTGCAAGCCTGCCATGGTAGGCAGGGCAATTTTAATCAGCTGGGTATGCGTTTGCGTATCAACATCGGGACTGATCTCGTCAATCTGAGCGGTTACGGTTTGCCCCAGGCTATCAATGCGCACCGTCACCTCCATCCCGGTACGATAACGTCCGGCACAAGTTGCGGGCACGTCAGTTTCCAGTCTTAAGCCTTGTGGTGTTTGTAAACTGACCACAGGTACGCCGGGCAGGGCCATGTCACCCGGCTCTTTAAGACGTTTGACAATAATGCCGTCAAAAGGCGCCAGCAATACCGCATCAGCCAAATGGCTCTGTATTTCACTCACGGTACTGGACGCCTGACTGACGCCGGCTTGCGCCTCTTTTACGCGCGCGACCACGGCATCAAGGTTTTCGCGGGTTGCCGCTTCTTTACTGTACAAGCTTTGAGTACGTTGTTGGTCGGCTTGGGCGTGAACAGCTTGTGCGGTGACACCGGCCAGCGCTGCCAGCGCTGCCTGTTCCTGAGCTTTAAGTTCGCGCTGATCCAGTCGGGCAATAATATCGCCTTGTTTGACGGTATCGCTGGCATGAACCGTAATCTCGATAATGCGAGCAGTCATTTTAGCTGCAACATTGGCAACGATTCTTGACCTTACCGTGCCAGGCCAGCTAAGAATATCGTCAACCTGTTTTTTTTCGACCTGTGCCGTGTTATTTGGCGTAGTTATCATGTTGGCCTGGGGGGTTAATCCCGGAGGGATTTTGCTAACAAAACTACCTTGCATATAAAGTAACAACAGAATTAAGGCTAAAACGGCTGCGAAAATAGCGATAAGTTTATTACTGCTTTGTGACATAAAATCTCCTTTATTTCCAGTCGCCGACCGCTTTTTTTAAGGCCGCATCAGCACTTAGAGCATCGTAATGCGCTGCGATGGTAGCGGATTGCGCTGTATTTCTGGCAACTTCCGCTTCGATATAACGAGTGATCGTAACCGTTTCAGCATGTCTTTCCTCCTGAACCAGCCTTAACGCTTCATCGGCAGAGCGCACGGCAGTTTCGGTAACATGTAATCGTGCTAAGGCTTCTTGAAGCTTTAAAAAAGCAAGTTTCACTTCCTGTTCGATGCCCAATTTTATTTTTCGTTCGGTTATCTGCGCCTCTACAGATTTACGTTCGGCAATGTTGACGCGTTGCTTGGTATTAAATCCTGAAAACAAGTCCATTTCGACGCTAACACCGGCGGTTACATTTTCCTTATCACTGGAAAATCCGGGCGTTTGACTGTTTTGGCCATAACTTAAATAAGCCTCTGCTTTGGGCAAATAAGCCCCTTGCTCACTTTTTACTTTATGTAAACTGATTGCTACCTGCTTGGCAGCGGCCTGGACTTCGGGACGCTGGGTCATGGCCAGTCCAAGCAAGTCATTAAACGAGCTTGTTAAGCTAGGTTTGCTTAATACAGCGGAGGATGTAACGGTAAAGGCTTCGGAACTGGATAGCCCGAGCAAGTTGGCGAGGCTGATTTTGGCTATTTCAATGCTATTGGTAGCTCTGATGCTGGCATCTTCTCGTTCAGCTAATTTTACCTCGAGAGACAAAACCTCGGACTTCAGTGCCGTCCCTGCTTGGTATTGTAAGGTTGTTTGATGAAGTTGGCTGGTAATTGAAGATATCGATTGTTGTGCGATTTTTTGCGCTTCTATAGCCGCTAAATAAGCATAATAGGTCGCGGTAACGGCTTCAATCAACGCATTATGCACCGATGAACGTTCAAACTGAGCGGCATCAATGCCAAGTTCTGCCGCTTTACTGTTTTGATAATCCTGGCCGCCTCGAAATAGCGACAGCTTTCCTATAATTTCGGGGCGAAAGTTTTGTCGGTAACCCGGATTATTAATATTCGTGATAGAAGCCGGATTAAAATCACGTTGAGCCACAATCATTGAAAAAACCTGCGCCGGATTATTGGACTGCTCATAGCCTACTTTGGCACTAACCTGCGGGTAAAAAGCAGACAGCGCCATGCCTAATTGCGCTTGGGCTTCCTGGATGCGTTCTTGAGTGAGTTGCAAGTCAGGATTGTTAACCAGCGCGTAATCAATAGCCTGATCCAAAGTAAAAGAAGAGCGGGTTATTTTGTCCGCCGCCGCATTTTGCGGAACAAGATCTGCTAATGCCGATACGTTTACTAACATAAACATCGGCAGTAGACTTAATGCCCAGGTGTTTTTCAATGTTTTACCCATTATCTTTCCATAGTCCTAAGCTTAACCTGAATTACAGCAGCAATCAGAAAGTGCATCCTGGTTTAACACCTAATTTTTTAAGTATCATTGCCATTGGACAAAATCCTGTAAATGCGGATTGCACTAAATTAGCGCCGACAAAAGCTGTAACCCATAACCACAGCTCAGAATGGTAATGCGCCAGCACCAAACTGATTAAGATAAAACTACCGGCAACGGCAAACACTATTCTATCAATACTCATGTTATTTCCCTTTTATCCGAACGACGCCCATTAATTTAAGCATCAGTTTTTCATAATAAGGTTCACTGATACCTTTTCGGATTTTACGCATAAAGTATTTTTCAAAACCGATTTTAGCCAGATGCACCCATTTACCTTGAGCTGACCAGGTCACATTGCGCGGTGGAATTTGCGGCATGGCTAAAAATGCCACCCCGGAATCGCCAAAGTCAGCCAAGCACAAGGCATTCCAAGTCGCTTTATGCGAAGGCTCTTTGCCCGCCAGTTCCTCAGCAATATTATGCGAGGTCGCGGTCACCATTGATTCGATCATATAACCGGTTTTTGGTGCTCCCACTGGCACTGGCGTCTTTTCTACCGGAGGAATAGCAATACAGACACCGATAGAATAAATGTTTTTAAAGGTTTTATTCCGCTGATGCTCATCCACCAAAACAAAACCACGCGGATTGACCAAGCCTTCAACATCACGTACCGCATCAACACCGGTAAAAGCCGGTAACATCATCGAGTGTTTAAAAGGCAGTTCATGTTTTTTCTTATCATTACCGTCGTCATCAACTTCAGTCACGAACATCAGTCCCGGTTCAATTTTGTCAACCTTAGCATTGGTTATCCATTTAATGGATTTATCACGTAACGCACTTTCCATTAAACCTTTGGTATCGCCAACACCGCCTAAGCCTAAGTGACCGATATAAGGTTCTGCGGTAACAAAGGTCATGGGTACTTGATCGCGAACTTTCCTGTTGCGTAATTCCGTTTCGAGTATCATTAAATATTCATAAGCAGGACCGTAACAAGACGCTCCTTGCACTGCACCGATTACAATCGGTCCGGGATTTTCCATGAACTTATCCCAGTCTTGCGCGGCAACAGCAGCATGGTCTACATGACAAACTGATGACGTATAACCATCCGGTCCTAAGCCAGGAATTTCATCAAAGGCCAAACGCGGTCCTGTGGCAATAATCAAGAAATCATAAGCAACCGCAGAACCATCATCCAGCAGTACTTGATTGTTAGCCGGATCGACTTTTGCTGCCGCTTTTTGAATAAACTCTATACCTTTCTTTTTCATCACCGGCGCCAACTCAATTTTCAAGTCTTCAGGCTTGCGCCATCCAGGCGGAACCCAAGGATTTGAGGGTACAAAATGAAAAGTAGGGCTATCAGAAATCACGATGACATCATGATTTTTGCCTACGGTTTCTTTCATTTCATAAGCCATCGGTACGCCGCCAATGCCTGCGCCTAAAATTACAATACGAGCCATAATATTCTCCTGATTAGTTGTTATTATTACGTTCCTTGTCCGTTAAAAGTGATTTTAAAGTCATTGGAATCACCCTCCAAGTAAGCTAATACCTAATAGTAAACAACGACAAAGCAAAATAACTGCTCCGTCTTTGTTCAGAAAACAGTGCTAAAAACCTAAAAAAAATAAATTAGTGTATTCGATAATATTGATAGACAATAACATAAACCTTATTAATCATAAGATTTTATTTAAAGTAGCAGTAAGTTTAAATAGACGAACAGGGGTTATTTTAATCAAGAAAGTTGACAACCTAATTAGTACCACCGCAATTTCAAGGAAAAATTAATGATTTCAGAATCCATGGTTGATTTATCGCGCTGGCAGTTTGCCGCAACGTCTTTATATCACTTTCTATTTGTCCCCTTGACCTTAGGCTTATCGTTTTTACTGGCGATTATGGAATCAACCTATGTCATGACCGGCAAACAAATTTACAAGGATATGACCCAGTTCTGGGGGAAATTATTCGGAATAAATTTCGCGCTAGGTGTTACCACCGGGTTGACAATGGAATTTCAATTCGGCATGAACTGGTCCTATTTCTCGCATTATGTCGGTGATGTTTTTGGCGCGCCGCTAGCCATTGAGGGCTTGATGGCATTTTTCCTGGAATCCACTTTTGTCGGCCTGTTTTTCTTTGGCTGGGATAAATTGGGTAAAGGACAGCATTTGACCGTGACCTGGCTGGTAGCCATAGGGTCTAATTTATCCGCGTTGTGGATACTGGTTGCTAACGGCTGGATGCAAAATCCGGTCGGTGCGGACTTTAATTATGAAACCATGCGCATGGAGCTTTCCGGCTTTGGTTCGCTATTATTTAATCCAGCGGCCCAGGTTAAATTTGTTCATACCGTTGCCGCTGGTTACACCACCGCGTCTGCTTTTGTGCTGGGCATCAGTGCTTAGGTAGTTTCCTGAAATTAATTTACCCATTAGACGGGGCGTATAAGAATATCCCATTTAGGCAGGATTGGGTTGCGCTCCAGTCTGGCTTCAATCGCCAACATCGCCTTTTTAGACAGAGAAATACCTTTTTGGTAAACTG
>CANNNV010000077.1 GCA_947506155.1 Methylococcaceae bacterium | reverse complement strand
AGCGTGATCCGATCCTTTACAAGCTGCGAACTAAGGAAGCATTCGCTGGTAAGTCTTAACGACCCATTGTAATCGTAGCACTGTGTTAGCGCTTAGTCTGGTCAACCTAGCTTTTACAAGCTCCGTCCTTCAGGGCGGGGTGATTGACTCAAATCGCCCTCAGAAAAGAACAGGCTCAAAGTCTATCCTGATGAATTTCTACAAAAGCTTCGTCGCGTAATCTGCGCACCCACAGTTCGGTTTCTTCTTCAATTTTCCGCTTGCGGATGGCTTCTCTTACCAGATTTTTTTTAAACTCGCTACTGTCATCCTTGTTTTCTCGGTCTAAAACCTGAATGATGTGCCAGCCAAATTGGGTCTGTACGGGTTCGCTGACTTCATTAAGACGAAGTTTGAGCATGACGTCCTCAAACGGTTTGACCAAATCTCCAGGCCCTACCCAGTCCAGCGAACCGCCTTTTATTGCTGAACCTTTATCGTCTGAATGCGCCCTTGCTAATGCTGCAAAATCATCACCATCCGCAATACGAATTTTCAAGGCCAACAAGCGTTTTTTTGCCTCGGCATCATCTACCAACTCATTGGTTTTGATTAAAATATGCCGAACTTTGGTTTTTATAATGACGTGGTTATCAAGACCCTTTAGTTCCAGCATTTTAATGATATGAAAGCCGCTGGGACTGCGTATAGGTTCGGACACGTCACCCTGCCTCAGTTGATGGATTTCATTCACAAACAAGGTGGGTATTTCACTGAGGGTGCGCCAGCCTAAATCACCGCCTTTTAATGCATTGGCATCGTCTGAATCGCTGATCGCGGTCTGGGAAAAGTCTTGCCCTCCACGCAATTTTTTGACCAGATCATTAGCTTTGCTGCTGGCTTTTTGTATGTCTGTCGATGAAGCGTCTTCTTTAACCGCAATCAGTATATGTCCCAAGTGATACTGGGTGGACTGTTCGCCAATTTTATCCTGGGTTTCCATATAGTGCTCGACCTCCCGGTCAGTCACTTTGATACGGCCGCCTATTTCCCTGCCGCGTAATTGATTAATAATGATTTCATTGCGCATATTATCCAAGAAGCTTTGATAACTGATGCCCTGGCTTTCCAGTTCCGCCCTGAATTGCTCTATATCCATGTTGTTTCTGCGTGCTATATCGGCTGCAGAGGTGTTGAGCATTTCTTCGTTTACCGTGATGCCGGCCTTTTCTGCCAACTGTCTTTGAAGCTTATCAATAATCATTTTTTCCAGTACTTGTTTTCGCAGCACATAAGCCGGAGGAAGTTCGGCTTTGCTTTGCTGTATTCTTTGCTGAATAACCATGACTTCTTTTTGCAGCTCCCGGTCAAGAATCACGTCATCTTCAACCACGGCGACAATGGTATCAAGCACTTCAGCCTGTACCCCAAGACTGCAGAACACCAGTAGTAAGGTTAAAATGACTTTTTTGATGTTTAAGTGATTTATCATTGTTTGGTTTTCCGATAACCGTAAATTTGTTTTTCAAAGAATGTGTCCAGTTTTTCCCCGAAACCACTTAAGCCCTTGAGTTCTATTTCAAAAAATATGCCGGTCTGGGGTACGCCGGTCGCATTAACAATAGTGGTGGTGGCAACATTGGGGTTGTTTGCCAGTAACGTTACACTGTTGATCCAGCGCCGACCAATAATACGGAACGCCCAGCAACAATTTTCTTTTTCCACACCCAAAAAACTTTCCTGCGTTGTGTCATTTAGCAATGAATAAGTCCAGCGTCCAACTGCGGACCATTCGTTATAAACCGGCCAGTGAAAGGAAACATCACTTTGTATAATGTCATAAGGTCTAGATCCCGGTAGAGTTCCAACTGGCAGAGGAATCAAGGTGTTTTTCCGGTAACGGTAACCCAGGTTAATAATTTCACCCGGCAGATTGGCATCTGGCTTGTTAAGATAATGCAGTCCGCTGGTGTGGCGGGTGATCTCATTGATTTGAGGATCCCACTGGGTTCCGGTACTCAGCGATATATGATCCGTCACCCCGGCATTAAGTTCAGTCACCAGGTTTGATAGCTTATTGGTTTCGACAGGGTAATCTAATGAATTAGGATAAGTTGAACTTAAAGTAACGTTTCTATTTTGAAAATAAGCAATCTCACCAACACTGAGTTTTAACTTTTCTTTGCCGGATTTAGCATCAACTAGGCGCGTTGTGACTGCGGCAGTCAGCTGGTTGGCATCTTGTATTCTATCCGAGCCACTAAAACGGTTTTCCAAAAACAGACTGTTAAATGAAGAATCGATCAAGCCGGTATCAAATATCGGAATATTGCTTTGATCTACCCTGGGAACATACAAATAAAACAGCCGGGGTTCCAGCGTATGCAGGTAGGATCTGTTGGAAAAATTCACGTCTTTTTCCACGTATAAACCGCTGTCCGTGGAAAAAATCGGCAGGGTTCTTGATATATCGGTTGCTGTGCCTCCCAACGGGTTGCTCAGGTTATATTGGGTAGACTGCAAGGAAAGCTTGGGTGTTAAAAATCCGCTGGCCGATTTCATCGGAAAACTGACGGACGGTTTAACATTGGTGCGCTGTGCATTAACTAGGGACTCATGCTGAAAATAAACATATTCAGATGACATTGCCGTAGTCAGTGGCATGAAATTGAAGCTATGGTTCAAGTCCAGGTTGGTTTGTGGCAACCTTCGATAGGGTATGCCAGCTGTAGTAATCGCCGGATCGATTGATTGATAACTGTCAACATGGCCTCTTAAAGAAACTCCGGTGTTGGCATAAGCAAGATTAGCTTGACTTAGCAGGAAACTGCTGTAGGTCGAGGTGCTGAGTGCATTGCCCAAATCAGAAAAATAATATTTATCCGATACATTGTTAATGTCCAGACTGGAGCTGATATGCGAGGTTAATTGGGTATTGTTTTTTATAGCCACTTCATACCGAGACCGGTCAAGAAGACTGTCATAAGGCATGTATTCAAGATTTGTCGTGCCCTTAGACATCTCGGTCAAATAGCGAAAACTCCCGCCCAGGATCGGACCTCTCTTTGAAAGATATCGGGGGCGTAGTGTTGCATCATAATTTGGCGCTATATTCCAATAGTAAGGCGCGGCCAAGGTAAAGCCGCTACGTGTGGTGTTGCCAAATGTAGGTGCTAGAAGACCAGAAAGCCGTCTGTTATCTATCGGAAATGAAAGATGCGGCGCATAGAATACCGGTGCTCCTTTAAACTCCACCCAGGCGTTTCTGGCTGAACCCTGGCCGCTCACTTTATTCATCTTGAGTTCGCTGGCATGGACAACCCAGTCCTGATTGCCTGGACGGCAGCTGGTATAAGCGACATCTTTATAGCGGGACAAAGTGCTGCTTTCACGATAAATCGTTTTCGCTCGGCCGCGTAGACGCGTAGCCGGAGAAATAAACAGGGCTTCTCTAAGACGTGCCTGATTGGAGGCCAAATTCAGCGAGGCCGACTCACTGTGCATGGCCAATTCGTCCTCGCTGTAATAGACACTGCCTTGTAAATCAAGAGTCTCCGAAACTTGATCATAACTTGCTTTTTTTGAGACTGAACGCTGATTTGCATGTGTCATTTCAACATTGCCGGTGTAACTGTAAATTTCGTTATCGAATATTTCGGCATAATCCGAATTAATATCCAATGGTGTAGCCTTTTGTGCCTCCGTAACTGGCCGAAAAGGCTTGGTGCCTCTGGGGGCCATGCAGTTTTGCCAGGGATCGTATTTCAGTTGCGACTTGAGATTGCTAAAAGTTTGCTCTTCATTATGATCAAATGCCGGGGTCAACAAGTGACTAACGGAGTCAGATGTTTCAATAACCTGCGCCTGGCCCTTGGGGTCGGGACCTGCAAGATGACAATCCCAGTTTTTCTCGCCCACCTTGGTCCCACAAGTCCAGCCCGGGCGGTTAGTTTCGTTTTGCAATTTCTGGGTGGGTAAATCTGCGGCAATAGAAGGAGTGGTTGGACGCTCGACAGATTTTGCTTGGGCTTCGATAGGCTCTGGCTTTACTGTAGCTGGCAGAACAATTTCAGGCTGCGCAGTTTTAACCGGGCGCTCAGGAATGGTTGGTGCAGTTTTTTCAGGTACGTCAACAGTCGGCTGATTATTTTGAAAAATCGCTGGCGGCAGGGCTTCTGCAGGAGTTTCGGGCGCTGTGCTGACAGGCTCAATACGATCAGGAATTTTTACGGTATCAGCGGCTTTAGGCGCAGTTTTTTCTTCACCTACGCAAACCCATTCCTTGCTATCTTTGCTCTGCGCGCAATTCCAGAGTGCTTCATTAGCAACGCTGACGGGAGTGTAAAAAGAAGGTAAAAAAAACAGTAATAGGCGGCGGCGCATAGGTAATATCAAGTTTAGTGGCGTAGCGGATCATAAATCGAATAAAATGCCGGACGCTGATTTTACCTCACTACCCCAACATTATACTAATCTATCCTACACATCATGATGCCTGAAGACTTAAGAACGATAGCAATGTTTGACTGGCTTGAAAACGATTTATTGCTCACGATCAAGCACTGTGAACCCGCGTCCAGCGATGCCAGTTTCAGGCGTTACTTCAGAATAAAGACGCCGGACGCACAGTTTATCGTCATGGATGCGCCACCGAGCCAAGAAAATACCGAGCCTTTTGTCCGAATTTCCCAGCTACTGACTCAATCCAAGGTTAACGTGCCGCATATTTTTCAGCAAAACCAAGCACAGGGTTTTTTATTGCTGGAGGATTTTGGTAACCAATGCTTTCTGGATCAGCTTACTGTAGATACGGTAGGCAAGTTATATCAAAGCGCTTTTGACAGTTTGTTCAGGTTGCAAACCCTGACCTCTGTAGAAAACTCTGGGTTGCCACACTATGATGAAGCGCTGCTGCACAGAGAGCTGGTTATTTTTGACGACTGGTTTTTAGGCCAGTTACTGGACCTACAAATCCCCGCCTTGATGTGGAAAACCGTTTCCGATCTTTTGGTAGCATCGGCACTTGAGCAGCCTTGTGTTTGCGTACACCGGGATTACCATTCTCGTAACCTGATGATTTTAGATAATGACTCGCCAGGTGTGATCGATTTCCAGGATGCGGTGATAGGCCCGGTTACCTATGATCTGGTGTCCTTATTGCGTGATTGTTATATTGCCTGGCCGGAGCAACAAGTTGAACACTGGCGGGCACGGTATTTTGAGCGCCTTCACGATGCGGGTCTTATTCAATGCAGCCCGGCTCAGTTTAAACGCTGGTTTGATCTGATGGGCTTGCAGCGTCACCTTAAAGCCATCGGTATTTTTTCCCGTCTGCACTTGCGTGACGGTAAATCCAGCTATCTGGGCGACATACCGCGCACCCTAAATTATGTTATGACAGTGTGTGAAAACTACCCGGAACTTGCCGGATTTAATGAGTTTTTGCGTGACCAAGTATTGCCTGTCCTGCGTGTAGTCGAAGCGTCAATCACCCCGCCATGAAAGTCATGATTCTGGCCGCAGGCCGTGGCGAAAGAATGCGCCCGCTCACCGATCACACGCCTAAACCCTTGTTGATGGCTGGTGGTAAACCACTGATTGAACATACCGTTAAGCAACTAGTGGAAAACGGCTTTGAGGACATAGTCATTAATCATGCTCATCTGGGCTTGCAAATAGAAGATTATCTGGGCAACGGCCATCAATTGGGGGCGAATATTTATTATTCAGCCGAAGGCGAGCTGGCGCTGGAAACCGCTGGGGGTATTATTAACGCACTACCCTTATTAGGTGACGATAGGTTTTTGGTAGTCAATGGCGATATAGCAACCGATTTTGCTTTTGCCGGACTTAAAAACCTTAACATTGATTTGGCACATTTGGTTCTGGTTGATAATCCTGCGCATCATAAAGAGGGCGACTTCGGTCTTAATCCCAAAGGTCTGGTTGTTACAACCAGCGCCGAATTTTTCACTTTTAGCGGCATTGGCGTGTATCGTCCTGAACTGTTTTATAATATAGCCCAAGGCCCCAGAAAATTGGGGCCTTTGCTACGTCAGGCGATAGCCTGTAACAGGGTTTCCGGCCAAAAAACTGATAGTTTTTGGATGGATATAGGCACCCCGGAACGCTTAGCGGAACTCAACGCCCATTATACAAACCCAATAAGGACTTCTAGTTGACTAATTTTCCTAATAAATCTACCGACACTGTTTGGCATCGCGCCACCGTTACACGAGAACGCCGGGAACAAAAAAACACCCATAAATCCGTTGTACTTTGGTTTACCGGCTTGTCCGGTTCCGGAAAATCAACTCTGGCTCATGCGGTAGAGGAACAATTGTATCAAATTGGTCTGAATACCTTTGTTTTAGATGGTGATAATGTGCGTCATGGCTTGTGTTGCGACTTAGGCTTTAGCGATAAGGACCGCAAGGAAAATATCCGCCGCATCGGTGAAACGGCAAAACTGCTGCTGGAAGCTGGAGTGATAAGCTTGACTGCGTTTATCTCGCCGTTCAAAGCAGAGCGTGCGATAGCAAAAAGCCTGATGCCGCCGGGTGATTTCATTGAAATTTACTGTTTTTGCCCGTTAGCTGTGTGCGAGCAGCGCGATGTTAAAGGCTTGTACAAAAAAGCTAGGCTGGGCGAAATAAAAGACTTTACCGGCATTTCCTCGCCTTACGAGGCGCCGGATGATCCAGATTTAAGGCTTGATACTCATGAGCTTACCCTTGAGCAGAGTGTGCAGCAGGTTATCGCGTTGTTACATAGCCGAAACATTTTGGCATAATCCATGAACTATGATGTATTCAATGGCGATGCTGACGGCATTTGCGCCCTGATACAACTGCGTCTGGCCCGACCACGTTCAGCGCAACTGATTACCGGTATTAAACGTAACATACGATTGCTGGATAAATTTAACGTAAAATCCGGCGACCAAGTCACGGTACTGGATATTTCGCTGCAAAAAAACAGCGTCAAGCTTTTGGAGCTTTTAATTCAAGGCGCGGCTGTTTTTTATGTCGATCATCACCAGTCCGGTGCTGTGCCGAAACATCCCCAGCTAAAAACGCTGATCAATACCGATAGCGACATCTGCACTGGTCTGCTGGTCAATCAATATTTGAACGGAAAATATCCGCTCTGGGCCATAACAGCGGCCTTTGGTGATAATTTAAATCACCGTGCCGAACAGCTGGGCAACAGCCTGAAGCTAAATCAGGCAGACCTTGAAATCCTGAAAAATCTGGGTATTTACGTTAATTATAATAGTTACGGCAGCTGTATTAATGACCTGCATTTTGCGCCGGATAAGCTGTATCAGCAGATGGCGGATTTTGAATCGCCCCTGGATTTTGTCAGCGCTAATCCAGATCTGTTTACGCAACTACAACAGGGCTATCAACAAGACCTGGCTCATGCTCTGGCCGTTAAGCCAGAATATCAAAACGATAAAGTTGCAGTATTTTTGCTGCCCGATACAGTATGGGCAAGACGGGTGAATGGCGTGTTTGGAAATTTTTTAGCCAATCTGAACCCGGCTCTAGCCCATGCGGTGATCACGGCTAACCCGGACCATGCTTACCAAGTTAGCGTCAGGTCGCCATTGACTAGCCAAAACCAGCGTGGCGCAGACCAGCTATGTTCTTGCTTTCCCTCCGGCGGCGGGCGTAAAGCGGCGGCCGGCATCAATCATTTGCCTAGCGATCAGCTAATGATGTTTATTCAAACATTTGACGATTTTTATGCGTGAGTCGCCGAACTTTCTGGCTTTCAGCTGTCGATAATGAGAAGTCAGCTAAAATACTGTAAAATGTTTTAGGCAAGAATCATTCCCTTTTTCCGCCCACTTTACTGACGAGAAACCATGATAGATAAAAAATTGCTCGATATTCTGGCCTGTCCTTTATGCAAAAGCCCGTTAATTTATGATCAAGCCAAACAGGAGCTGATCTGTAAAGCTGACCGACTGGCTTTTCCTATCCGTGATGATATTCCGGTTATGCTGGAAGATGAAGCGCGTGAGTTAAGCCTAGCTGAAATTGACGCCTTAAAATGAGCGTAGGATTTAAAGTCGTTATTCCGGCGCGCTATGGCTCGAGCCGCTTGCCGGGTAAGCCGCTGCTGAAGTTGGCAGGTAAACCTATGATTGCGCATGTCTGTGAGCGCGCCAAAGAAGCCGGGGCTGAGGAAATTATTGTCGCCACTGACGATGAACGGATTTTTCAGGCGGTTAGGAGCCTGGGTTTTAATGCCGTGATGACAGGAAATTCTCATCAAAGCGGGACCGAAAGAATTGCTGAAGTCGCCAGACTTTGCGGCTGGGCTGAGAATCAGATCATTGTTAATTTGCAAGGCGATGAACCGCTGATTCCCCCTCTTTATATTGATCAGGTTGCAAACGCGCTGGCCGAGCAAACTCTTGCCGGTATCGCGACACTGGCCGCGCAAATTAATGATGCGGAAGAAATTTTCAATCCCAACTCGGTCAAGGTGGTTTTGAATAAAGCCGGTTATGCACTTTATTTTAGCCGCGCGCCAATTCCCTGGGATAGAGAGACAGCCGGTCAGCCTTCCGGAAAAATGCCCTATCTCAGGCATATAGGCCTATACGCTTATAAGGTTGATTTTTTAAAGCGTTATTGTTTATGGGAAGCTAGTGTGCTGGAGTCGGTTGAAGCGCTGGAGCAGCTCAGAATACTGTGGCACGGCGAGGCTGTTTTTGTAAAAACCGTAGACCGAACACCGGCTGCGGGTGTTGATACCGAAGCAGACTTGGTACGCGTTGAGCAAGTCTTGCTGGCCAATCGCCAGCCTTTCAATTTGACATAGCGTATGAATAACAGTACCTTGGACAATATTTTTAACTTTCACTTAAACACCGGTTTTTTAAGAGCTGTCAATGGAACAATTTCATAGAATAAGTCGTTTACCTCCCTACGTTTTTAACATCGTCAATGAACTGAAAGCTAAGGCTCGTGCGGCGGGAGAAGACATCATAGATTTTGGTATGGGCAATCCCGATCAGGCCACGCCACAGCATATCGTCGACAAACTGATTGAGTCAGTGCAACGTCCTGATACGCATCGTTATTCGGTGTCAAAAGGCATACCTCGATTAAGAAAAGCCATCTGCACCTGGTATAAAAATCGCTATGATGTTGATCTGGACCCGGAAACTGAAGCCATCGTTACCATTGGTTCGAAAGAAGGTTTGGCGCATTTGGCGCTGGCGACTTTAGGCCCTGGTGATGTGGTGCTGGTGCCTAATCCTGCTTATCCGATACATCCTTATGGCGTGGTGATTGCTGGCGCTGATCTTAGGCATGTGCCGATGATTCCGGGCAGTGATTTTTTCGAGGAACTGCAAAAAGCCATTATCGATTCTTGGCCCAAGCCGAAAATGCTGATCCTTAATTTCCCCGGTAATCCAACTAGTCAGTGCGTGGAACTGGAATTTTTTGAAAAAATTATCGCGATCGCTAAAGAGCATAATATTTGGGTAGTGCAGGATATTGCCTATGCTGACATCGTATTTGACGGCTACAAAGCGCCATCTATTCTTCAAGTTGAAGGCGCAAAAGACATTGCGGTAGAATTTTTCTCGCTGTCAAAAAGTTACAACATGCCAGGCTGGCGAGTGGGCTTTATGTGCGGCAACAAGGAGCTGGTTTCTGCGTTGGCCCGAATTAAATCGTATCTGGATTACGGCACGTTTACGCCAATACAAATTGCCGCGATTGCAGCCCTCGAAGGCCCGCAGGAGTGTGTGACTGAAATTGCCGAAATGTACCGAAAAAGGCGTGACGTCTTATGCGAGGGCTTAACGGCATCGGGCTGGCCGGTTGAAAAACCCAAAGCCACTATGTTTGTCTGGGCAAAAATCCCCGAAGCTTATCAACACCTGGGTTCGCTGGAATTTTCCAAAAAACTGCTGGCCGAAGCTAAAGTCGCGGTTTCGCCGGGCATAGGCTTTGGTCAGCATGGCGATGATCATGTCCGCTTTGGTTTGATCGAAAATGAACACCGAACCCGTCAGGCTGTGCGCGGCATACGTTTGATGATGAAAAAAGACAAGGTTGTATAATTTTTTAAACTGGAGTTTGATTTGAAACCGGTAAAAGTGGGTTTGTTGGGATTGGGAACAGTTGGCGGTGGCACGGTCAATGTGTTGACACGAAATGCGGCGGAAATTTCGCGCCGGGCAGGGCGTGAAATCGTCATCACTCGCGCCTCAGCCAAGGATTTAAGCAAGTCGCGTATTTGTGACACTCAAGGCATCGCATTGACCACCGATCCTTATGAAATCATCAATGACCCTGAAATTGAAATCATTCTCGAATTGATAGGTGGCGCAGGATCGGTCAAAGATATGGTGTTAACAGCCATAGATAACGGCAAGCACGTCGTTACTGCGAACAAGTCATTGATTGCATTGCACGGCAACGAGATTTTCGCCAAAGCCTCTGAAAAAGGCGTGATCGTCGCGTTTGAAGCCGCTGTTGCCGGTGGCATTCCTATTATCAAAGCCATACGAGAAGGCTTGAGTGGCAACCAGATTGAATGGCTGGCCGGTATCATTAACGGCACCGGTAATTTCATTCTGACTGAAATGCGCGATAAAAGCCGAAATTTTGCCAACGTTTTAAAAGAAGCTCAAGCTTTAGGTTATGCGGAAGCTGATCCTGCGTTTGATGTAGAAGGCATAGATGCCGCCCATAAATTAACTATTCTGGCTTCCATTGCTTTTGGCATTCCGTTGCAGTTTGATAAGGTTTATACCGAAGGCATCACCCACATCACCCGCGCCGATGTTAAGTACGCGCAACAATTAGGATACCGAATCAAGCATTTGGGCATTGCTCGAAAAACTCCGGCAGGCATTGAATTAAGAGTGCATCCGACGTTAATTCCGGAACGACGCTTGATTGCGAATGTCAACGGCGTGATGAATGCGGTATTGGTTAAAGGCGATGCGGTTGGTCCCACGCTTTATTATGGTGCTGGTGCTGGTGCTGAACCCACCGCATCGTCTGTGGTTGCCGACGTGATCGATGTAGTGAGAGCGTTGACCTCCGATCCCGGAAACCGGGTGCCGCATCTGGCTTTTCAGGCGGAAGCCTTGGCTGACATAGCGGTATTACCGCCGGAACTATTCAGAACCTCTTATTATTTAAGGCTTAAAGCAGAAGATAAGCCGGGGGTTTTGGCTGAAGTGACCCGAATATTGGCTGAGCATCAAATTAGCATTGAAGCCATCAGTCAGAAAGAACCATTAAAAAATAAATCTACCGTATCGATTATCATGCTGACGCAGATCACGCTAGAAAAAGAAATGAATGCCGCTATCGCTGAAATTGAAGCGTTGAAAACCGTTACCGGCAAAGTCACCCGCATCCGTCTGGAAACTTTAGGATAAAACATGTCTACACACAAACACCACACCGGCTTAATCGAACGCTACAGAGACCGTCTGCCGGTCAGCGCAAACACTCGCATCATCAGTTTGAACGAAGGCAATACGCCACTGATTGAATTGCAAAATATACCTCGCTTAATCGGCAAGGACGTTAAAATTTATGTCAAGTTTGAAGGCTTGAATCCTACCGGTTCTTTTAAAGATCGCGGCATGACCATGGCGGTCACCAAAGCCGTGGAAGCGGGTAGTGAGGCCATCATCTGCGCGTCTACCGGCAATACTTCGGCTGCCGCCGCAGCTTACGCAGCGCGTGCAGGAATCAAGGCTTTCGTGTTGATACCCGATGGCAAAATTGCTCAAGGCAAGCTGGCGCAAACTTTGATGTATGGCGCTGAAATAATCCAGATTAACGGCAACTTTGATAAAGGCATGGCTTTAGTTAAAGAAGTCGCCGAACAGGCACCGGTCACCATCGTCAATTCAATCAATCCATTTCGAATTGACGGACAAAAAACCGCCGCGTTTGAAATCGTCGATGATTTGGGTTTCGCCCCCGATTATCACTGTTTACCGGTCGGCAATGCTGGAAATATCACGGCTTATTGGAAGGGCTATAGCGAATATGCCACCGATCGCGTGTGCAGTAACCGCCCAGTTATGTGCGGTTATCAGGCAGCAGGCGCAGCGCCGTTCGTCGCCGGCCACATGATAGACGAACCAGAAACCATTGCCACCGCGATACGCATCGGTCATCCGCAATCCTGGGATTATGCCTGGGCCGCGCAAAAAGAGTCCGGCGGCTGGTTTGATAAGTTCACCGACGCCCAGATTTTAGCCGCGCAAAAAATGCTGTCCCAGTATGAAGGCATTTTTTGCGAGCCGGCTTCGGCGGCTTCTTTGGCTGGAGCTATGCGGGATATAGGTTCAGGAAAAATACCCGAAGGCAGTATTATTGTGTGCACATTGACCGGCAATGGCTTGAAAGATCCTGATACGGCTATCTCGCAATGTACAGCTCAACATCCAGTCACGATAGAAGCCAGTCTGGATGCGGTTAAGCGGGCAATTCTGGATAGTTTGTGATTTTATAATGCGCTCGTAACCAAACCTAGGGGACTGGAAAATATTATGCCAAAAGATCAAGATCGCTTCTCACGCGCATTCTGTTTTGTCCTTAACTCAGGTAAAGAAATTTACCCAGTAAGGGTCAATCACCCCGCCCTGAAGGACGGAGCTTGTAAAAGCTAGGTTGACCAGACTAAGCGCTAACACAGTCCGGTAGGTCGGGCATGCCGTTTATGCCCGACATCAATATGCGACAAAATGTCGGGCAACGAAAAGATGTTGCCCGACCTACTTCGCTCAGGTAAAGAAATTTACCCAGTAAGGATGAAACGTCGAGAAACTGGTAATATTGCATTCCGGATATCAGCTGGTGGAACCGGTGGGAATACCGTTGAAGCAAGCGAAGAAGTGGATGAAGAAACAATGATTCGCAAGGTTCTCGGTAATGGTTACGCTGTTCGATGTTCATCCTTAGATGGTGAGGTAAACGGTCTATATAAACACGGACATCGCTCTGTTCGTGAAGTGCGCAAAGCACATTTAAATATTAAACCAAAATAGTCCGGTAGGTCGGGCATGCCGTTTATGCCCGACATCAATATGCGACAAAATGTCGGGCAACGAAAAGATGTTGCTCGACCTACTTCGCTAACATTAAATCAGGTGGTAATTTATTATGAATATTGAAACTATCCGTCATGAAGCATTGCTGCTTCCACTTCAAGAGTCCGGTAGGTCGGGCATGCCGTTTATGCCCGACATCAATATGCGACAAAATGTCGGGCAACGAAAAGATGTTGCCCGACCTACTTCGCTAACATTAAATCAGGTGGTAATTTATTATGAATATTGAAACTATCCGTCATGAAGCATTGCTGCTTCCACTTCAAGAGCGGGCACAATTGGCAGAACAATTATTTTCCAGCCTGGATACATTAACGGAAACGGAAGTTAAACCTCATCGTTCGCTCATTTTTTCTAGTGGTTGGCAATTATTAAAAATACCACATGTAGTGTTTTTCGTGGCCAATATAAAAAACACCATAACCCAGCGATGATTTTATGCCTGAAATTTTAGGCTTTACATCTAAAAAAATGATATTT
>CANNNV010000076.1 GCA_947506155.1 Methylococcaceae bacterium | reverse complement strand
CAATCAGCATATGGCGTTTATGCCTATCTACTCGCGGATCTTTAAGCGACGAAAAGGCTTCCTGTAAACTTAATGCCATGATTAACTACCCTAAAAAACTGAGTATTATGACTGATTTTTAGGCTAATTTATATGCGGTTGCCCTGGCTGTGAAGAGCGTCTTTTTACCGACTGGGGCATGAAAGCAGTGTCGCTCAGTGAAAGCAATGACCTTATGTTGCTGGCTATTGGTATGATGTTGCAAAATATCGCCCAATCGTATAATACGATAGGCCGTTACACGCAACCGATACTGCTTAAGTTTTTGATGGAAGGTATTAATCCGCTGACCATTCCAATAAAAAATACAGAAAAAATTGTCGTATCCGGTAGCATGACCGATTTTTCCATATTATCTAAACAATTTTCTGAAGCTGAACTTGTCGAAGTGGTTAACAGCTATCTGGAAATTTGCTCGACCTCGTTTATTGAATATGGTGGCCAGGTAGCAAAATATGCGGGCGGTTGTATTGCCGCTCACTTTTCGCCAGATCAGGTCGATTCCGCGATTGCCGCTTGTGTTGATGCCTTTAAAAAACTCAAGGCCTTACCCCGTAATAGCGAGATAAATTGTGGTTTTGGGCTGGCCTCGGGGACGATGATAGAAGGCAACATCGGCTCGTCAATTAAAATGGATTACACCGTTTTAGGCGATACCGTTGATCAGGCGATACAACTGGGTGAACTTGCCCGCGATCTGAACAAGGTTGTTGTCATTAACCCGTCTATTCAGAAAGTTGCAGCCCAGTCCTGGTGCTTTGTCGGAGTTGGCGAGCCAGGGTTTAAAGCTGTGAGTGATCTTAATCAGATTTATGCGCTTGCAGATAGCACCGATGTCGAGTTGCTTTCAAATCAATAACATTTAACCATTTAGTTTATTTTTAATAACATCATGAAAAAAATACATTTATTGTTACTCTTGTCGGTGTCAGTCGGTTTATTTTTACCACTTTCAAATATGTTGGGTTTGTCAGGAGAAAATGAGCCTATCCCGGTAGTAGCCGGTAGTTCGCAACGCTTTGCCACAGTTACGCAAATTTTTCAGAATAAATGTGTGGATTGTCATTCACCCGGTATGACCCGCATGCCTATCTATGCGGATCTGCCGATCGCAAAGCAGCTTATGGCAAAAGACATCGAAAAAGCGTCGGCAAGACTGACGCTGTCAAAACAGCTGTACAGTGGAGCAGCCAGCTTTACGCCGTTGATGCTGGCTAGATTGGAAGGTGTGCTTCAAAACAACAGTATGCCTCCAGCTTTATACCTGCTGATGCACTGGACAGACGATTTAACTGCTGATGAAAAACAAAGCATACTCGGCTGGATTGCCGAAGAACGGGGAAAATCCCCCGCGAGTCAGGATTCGGCGAAGGCTCTAAAGGGCGAACCGGTCCAGCCTTTGCCGTTAAAGCAAGATTTTGACGCTAAAAAAGTAGCCTTAGGTCATGCGCTTTTTAACGATACCCTGCTTTCCGGCGACAATACTTTGAGCTGCGCATCCTGCCATAACTTGGCCAAAGGCGGGACTGACCAGGCCAAAGTCGCTACCGGAATTCGTGGACAGCAAGGGCCGATCAATTCACCGACGGTTTATAATGCTAGCTATAATTTTGTCCAATTCTGGGATGGTCGCGCTAAAGACTTGCAGGAACAGGCCGCAGGTCCGGTCGCCAACCCCGGTGAAATGGGGGCGCAATGGGATGAGGTTGTTGAAAAACTAAAGCAGGTTGAGAGCTATAAAACCGCTTTTGCTGAAGTGTATGCAGACCAAGGTTTGACCAAGACGACGGTAACCGATGCTATTGCCGGCTTTGAACAATCCTTAGTGACCCCAAATTCTCGCTTTGATCAGTATTTGCGTGGCAATAACGACATTCTGACAGCTAATGAAAAGGCTGGCTATGATTTGTTTAAAGTCAATTGTGCATCCTGTCACGTTGGTCCCACATTGGGTGGTTTGTCTTTTGAAAAGATGGGAGTGAAGCAGGATTATTTCAAACTGCGAGGAGGGCCGTTGACTGAAGTCGATAATGGTCGATTTAACGTAAGCCATCAGGAAAAAGATCGTCATTTTTTCAAAGTTCCGGTATTGCGTAATATTGAACTGACTTATCCTTATTTCCACGATGGTTCTGTCGCTGATCTAGCGACGGCAGTTCAGATTATGGGTAAGGTTCAGCAAGGCAAAAACTTCACCAGCGATGAAACCAATAAAATAGTAGATTTTTTGAAAACGCTAACGGGTGAAACTCAATTAAGGTGATTTTTTGAAATTAATTTACCCATTAAACGGGGCGTAACTACCAGCACTTGGTTCTCGCCAAAAGGTAAACGCTTAGGCCTATGTAACAACCGTTGATTCAATAACCCGTGGTTTTAGGGCATACTTTTTGCCCATTCCAGCATTGTTTCAACGGTTACTGCCTTTCCAAAACACGCGAACAGTGTTCAAATTACGTTTCGCTGAACAACAAAAAACCCGCTAGGCCTTATGGCCTGCGGGTTTTTTGTTTCTTTAAATGCTTATTTGGTGGAGGCGGGGGGAATTGAACCCCCGTCCGCAAATACTCCGCCACAAGGTCTACATGCTTATCCCGCGCTTTGATTTAGCTAGTGACTACCCGTCGGGCCAAGAAAGTCAGCAGCGATTCCGTAGGGTTTTAGCGCATCCATACCGGACAGACTTCAGCGCGATCTTATGTAGATGACCTCTGAGCGTCTCTAATACCGTGAGGTACTAAAAACTCCACCCGCATAAGCACAGATGGTCAAAGGAATGGTGCTGTGTTTAAGCAGCTAAAGCCATTGAGTAGTTTTCGTCATTTGCGAATACTTTAGTTTCAGTAGATTTTACGAGGTGTACTGTCCTCGGCATGCACTCTAGGTTTCGTTACCCACGTCGAAGCCATGTCGCCCCCTAGATGCGTATTCTATACGAGCTGAATAATAATTGTACAATTATTTTATTTTGATCAGTTAATCAATCAACATCCGATTCAACAGACTATTGCTGTCTATAACAGACAGCCCTTCGGCAACACCGCACAGATCAATAATCCCTTCCAGTTGCTTGAGTTGTTCTGCATGCTGACACTCAATCTGTTCTATCACGTCTAATACGCCGGTATCCAGTTGATTGAAGGCACTGAGCAGTCCCCGGTTCAGCCCTCTTAAAGCGCTTTTTTCTAATGAGGGCTTTAATTTTTTCAGTATGAAAAAAGGTGTTAGCCAGCTAAGCGTTATTAACAAGCTGCTATGTATCGCAAAATTCACACCTAAATAATCCACTTTGGACATGTTACTGGTGTAATAACCGATAAAAACCTGATAACTGACCCAAGCTATCGCGGTAAGCGGCAAGATAATTTCACACGCGCCCATCAACTTTAAAAATACTCGATGTACAACATGGCCGGGATTGGCCAAGGCTTTTCTGGCTGCAAGCTCGGTTTGTGTCTCGACTATTTTTCGGGCTTTTTCGCGTAGCGGAATTAACTGATTTTTAAGTGAATGCACCGGAATACCCAGCTGGTCGGCATGACTGACCAGTTCATCTAAGGCATCGTCAAAACGAGCCGACGCCCAGTCATCCCATAGATTAAATTTAGTTTTTTCCGTGCTCGATAAAGCGGAAAAGTGCAGCGCTAATTGCTGGATAGGCCAGGCAAAACCCTGTTGCAACACCTGGGCCGTGCCATGCCATTGCCGCTGCCATAACAGCGGCAATGACTGCAAAGCTGCTGCCGAACCCAGTTGTCGACCGATCGCTTGCAGGCTTTGTTTCAACTCGTCTTTTTTATGCTGCGAACTTCGTTGTTCCAATTGCTGAACAATATGTTCAGTCGCCAATCCTGCAATGGTGGCTTCCAAAGCTGAAAACTGGTCGGTTTGCCGTTCTTCGGTACAGGCGGTCTTGAAGATTATTGGCTTTGAAAAACCGGCTTTATGTAATTGCTGTTTAAAATCTTCATATTGCTCAGCCTGGCCTCTGTCCCACTGATTCAGCACAAACAACCAGGCATGTCTGCCGCCTTCTGCAAGCAGCAAATGCCAAGCTTTTTCATCCCGATAACGTTCGGGACTGACCACATAAATCAATACGTCAATATGCGGCAACCATTCAAGCACCTGCTGTTTATTGCGGTGCTCGGTGCTGTCAAAATCGGGCATATCAAGCCAAATAACATTTTTTCTGGCGTCATCGTGATGTTCAGCGAGTTTGATTTGCGTAAGCGGTAAATGTTTGGGCAACTGTTTTATCGCAACGCTGTAGTGATGATACAAAGTGACCTCTCGCGACGTGGGACGCTCTATCCCCGCTCTGGCAATAGCCTTGCCTGCCAGACGATTTAGCAAGGAACTTTTGCCTACGCCAGTGCCGCCCATGAAGGCGACGATCAGCGGCCTGGAGCTATTAGGGTTAAACAAGCTGTCTGGCGATCTAGCTTCAACATCGCTTAACATCTGTGCGGTGTCAGCATTAATCCAGCCTGTAGCCTGTGCCCGTGCGGCCCAGCGTTTTGTGGTTTGTAGCAAACTAAAGTAGTCGTAAGCCATGGCGTATTTTTGTGAGTTGCTGCTCTGCTGCAAACAGTTGATCAGGAGATATATTGAAATGTGTCAGTGATAATTGCTCTGGTAATTGTAAAAGCTGGTTGCGCAAACTTGCAATAAATAACAATTGCTTTACCGCGTGGAATTGATTTTGTTTTAACTCGGCTTCCACTTTATGCATATAACTGCCGACTGCGCTCTCGGCCAGCATCGAGGTTAAAGCCAGCATCGCCGGCGCAATAACCAGGTCATGCAGACCTATGCCCCCCATATGCAGGGTGAGGGCAATAACAGCGGCATCAGCCGTCACCCGGGTCGCCCGCAAACTGTTTAGAACCAGCGGCTGTTCCTGTAGTTTGTAATATAAACGCTGCGCGGCAGCGTCCACGTCCTGCTGAAAAGAAAGATGATATGTCCTTGCCGACTGCTCGAAATCCTGTAAAACAGCCTGCCGCTGACTGCGCAAAACACGGTGAAACTGCCGCCACCACTGGCTCTGCTCGGCCTTATCCAGCAAATTATCCGCCAGTTGTATCAGCGTATGCTCGGCTATTTGATTTAATAAAACCATTTCATAACTGCTGTCGGCAATGTGCCGGCTTTTGCGGCTTCGTTTCATGAGTCGTCTGGCCGGCCAGGTTAATACTTTGCGGGCGCCCGCCAGAATACGAGCCAAACCCGGTATTTCCATTAAAGTCAACAATTGGCTCATGGCCAGCTGAAAGGTCTCATAATGATGAGGATGATCAAGATAATCGCGCTGATAGCTGTCCAGGGCCTGCTTGATCATAAGGTCGACTAACTCAGCCCAATCGTTTAACGAATGATGTTCGGCAACAACCGGTGCTAGCCAGCTTTGCCAGTGCCGTTTCAATAACATTTGTTCAATGTGTGCATGCTTAGCCAACGTTACCTTATTTGCCAATTGACTAAGCAACAACTGCCTGGATTTAGGCCAGATTGGCAAGCCTCCAGTTTTTTGATAATACAGCGGCACAACGTCAGGAAACGGATCGGTTCGAACTTGCTGCCACTTTTGCTTTAACGACGGGATAAGTAGTGATTCGGAACCTTCAATCAGCTTATTCAGGCAAATAACCGTCGGCTGATGCAACTCCTCAAGAGCGGTCATGATGTCCCAGACCGATTGGTCGGCATATTTTTCTTTGCTGACTACCAGAATAATTATATCGGCCAAGGCAAGTGCTCGAATAACGCCTTCCCGATAAGTGGCTGAATCTATCGAATCGAAATCGGGTGTATCCCACAATACGCCAGTCGGCAGGAGTCCTGAATTAACCCTGTTTTCGGTTAACGAGTAACAATCATGCCTGTCTTTGCTTAGCTCCGTTTGCTGCAACTGCTGAAAGCGGCCAAAATAACGTTGTAGTTCGTTGCAGTCGGTAATCCTGACGCCGTTACAAAAGCCCTGGGGATGAACGGTGTAACCTGCCAGTGGACTGACGCCGGCGATATTGCTATTTAATAACACATTGACCAGCGAGCTTTTGCCGGCTTGGGTAGGTCCGACTACGGCCATCTGCAACACCGGTTGTGATGACGCATCAATCAGTTGGCCTTTGCGCAGGAACGCCTCAGCCAAAATCAGCTGGTCTATCCGCTGTTGATAACTAATTTTAACCGACGCATGGCCGTAAGGGCGATCCGACAGATCTCCCAAAACTGCCTGATAACGTTGTTTTAATAATTGGATAAATTCCAGCATGAAAAGTCAGCTCAGGATTATAATAACCTGCTATTTTACTTTGTTTGGCGATATGGCGTTAATAATCACCATCGCAAAGCCTGTATATAGATTGACATGCGTCCCTACTTATAACTGAGGTTATCTTTATGAAGAAATTGCTTATTCTTCCGCTCATACTCTGCTGTACATCTTTGATTGGGTGCGGTAAAGGGCAACAAATTAACGGCCATAATACCAATACGGCCTTTAGATCGGTAAAGGCACTAAAAAACCGCTTATCTCCCGAAGCACGCATTGAGTTTGAAGTGTCTTTTTGGACGCTGCGTGATTCGATGAAAGTTGAAAAGGAATTCCTTAATACTGTTGACGGGAAAAAACCTGAAGAAATCATTGTCTTGGGTAAAGAGCTTTATCAACAACGGAAAAATTCCGGTTTTTCCGGCTATGACAAATATGCCAGCTGGGAAGACATGATCGCCAAGTTTGGCAAGGAAAGAGTTGATCAAGATAGTCATAGAACGATAAACAAACCGGATCCTAAAGATAAAGCCAACGAGGTTTTGTACAAGCTTTAGTCACCGACTGGGCAAGGCTTTTTGCTGCGTTAGCGCCGCAACAAATTGACTTGCCTCGGCGACACTTAGCTCCATCGCACGAATAAGCTGCGAAATATCAATGCCTATTTCAATAAATTCATGCCTTAATGCCGCGATAGCGTGGGCATTAAGGTTGTGCTTAAGATAAAGCACCTGATCTTTAAATGCCGACAGTACCGGCTGAATTTTGGCCTCCGCTTTTTGCATCGCTTTGATAAGTTTGACGTAATTTTGCCTGGCAATTTTTAGCTGCTGCCTGCTGTGAGCGCGTAAATTACGATTAGTATATTCACCCAATTCTTTTTCCCACTCTGCAAACAGCGCCTCACTAACCTGCTCAATTGACTTGATTCTATCGCTTACCGCCTCTGATTTAGCACAGCAAAACTGATACTGCCGGTTCAGTAAATTATATTTATGATCCAATGTCGTTTCATTGACACAGACCAAAGTCTTGAAACGCTCCAGCGCATCTTCAAACTCAGCTTTAGTTTCTTGCAAGCCAACGCAGGCTTGCTCAACATGAGCAACCACTATGTCGCGCTTATGTTCGCCTATGGATTCTTGAACGCTGTAATAAACGCTGCGGAGTTTTTTTGACAGAAAACTGCTGAGTAAATTTAACGATATTTTTGCCAAATCGTCACTTGGCGGTTTGTTAGGGTTGGCCATTATTCACGGCGCCAGCTGGTAGTACCATCAGGTGAATCTTCGAGTATCACGCCCTGCTGTTTCAGGTCATTACGGATTTTATCCGCTAAAGCCCAGTCCTTGGCTTTTTTGGCATCTAGGCGCGCTTGAATTTGTTGGTCAATTTTTTGATCATTTGCTTTACTGCCTTTAAGGAAAATATCGGCATCCTGGTGCAAGATCCCCAGCAATCCAGCTAACTGTTGCAGACTTGCTGCCAACACGCTAATTTTTTCCGGTTCGTGTGTTTTAGCCTTGTTCAGATCACGCGCCAAATCAAATAAAACGGCCAGGGCGACCGGCGTATTAAAATCATCGTTCATAGCCTGTTCAAAACGGGTTTTATAGGTTTCCTCGATAACGGTATCGGTTACAATTGTCACCCCGCGCAGGGCCGTGTACAGTCTTGTCAAAGCGGCGCTTGCATCATTCAATTGCTCGTCCGAATAATTCAACGGACTACGATAATGACTGGACAGAATGAAAAAACGGATGATTTCCGGCTGATACTGTTTTAACACTTCACGCACGGTAAAAAAGTTGCCCAGAGACTTAGACATCTTCTCATCATCGACGCGCACAAAGCCGTTGTGCATCCACAGATTGACGAATTTCTCACCGGTCGCGCCTTCCGATTGGGCAATCTCATTTTCATGATGTGGAAACTGTAAATCCATGCCGCCGCCATGAATGTCAAAATGATTTCCCAAGCAACAGGTAGACATCGCCGAACACTCGATATGCCAGCCGGGACGACCTAAGCCCCAAGGCGATTCCCAGGCCGGTTCATTAGTTTTAGCCATCTTCCACAACACAAAGTCCATCGGGTTACGCTTTGCCAAATCGACATCAACCCGCTCACCGGCCTGTAAGTCATCGAGATTTTTGCCTGATAAGAGGCCATAATCTTTAAATTTAGTTACCGCATAAAATACGTCGCCATTAGTGCCAACATAAGCCAGTTCCTTGGCTATCAAGGTATTAACCATCGCAATAATAGCGTCTATAGACTGCGTTGCCCGGGGTTCAAGATCCGGTGGCAACACCGATAACGCGCGTTCGTCTTCGTGCATCGCATCGATAAACCGCTCAGTCAATTGGTTGTAATCCTCGCCGTTTTCGAGGGCCCGCTTAATGATTTTGTCGTCAATATCGGTAATGTTACGCACGTAGATAAGTTCATAGCCCTGATAGCGAAAATAACGGGCCACGGTATCAAACACCACCATGACCCGCGCATGGCCGATATGGCAATAATCATAAACCGTCATGCCGCATACATATAGGCCGACTTTGCCGGCCACACGCGGCTGAAACAGTTCTTTTTTTCGGGTCAAAGTGTTATATATTTTCAACATGTTATTTAAGTTTATATTCTCTCTCCTGTTGGAGAGGTTTAGGGCGAGGAGATTCAAAAAGGCGATTTTTTCACACAGTAATATCGCCAATTAAGTCGGGGCAGATTAAACAAAACCGTACGATCTAGCAAGCAGATGCTTCTCTTTCAACACAAAAACACTTAAAATCTGCGCTTTGCATCATTCTACAAGGAAAAACCATGCGTAATCTCATTTTCTCCCTGATGCTGCTTTTAACTACAACATTCTCATTTGCAACGGAAAATAAAATGTCTGATACAGCCTCAAAAGTTAAATTAACCACATCTCTAGGTGAAATCATTATTCAGTTGAATCCTGAAAAAGCACCTATTTCGTCGGCAAACTTTCTGACTTACGTTAATGAAGGCTTTTACAATAGCACCATTTTTCATCGCGTAATCCCAGGATTTATGGCGCAAGGCGGCGGTTTTGATACGGATTTTAATCAAAAATCGGTACATGACCCGATTAAAAATGAAGCCGATAACGGACTAACTAACAAACGTGGCACTTTAGCTATGGCGCGTACTAATGTTCCTGATTCGGCAACAGCCCAGTTTTTTATCAACTATAAAGATAACGCATCGCTAAATCATACCAGTCCAACAACTAGCGGCTGGGGCTATGCGGTATTTGGCGAAGTAATTGAAGGTATGGATATAGTCGATGCGATGGCTAAACAACCTACCGGCAGTCATGGCGGACATCAGGATGTGCCTAAAACTAACATTGTCGTCGAAAAAGCGGAAGTTATAAAATAGGTACAAGATGAAAGGCGCAAGGTACAAGGTAGGCAAGTTGAACTTTGAACCTTGAACTTTGAACTTTGAACCTTGAACCTTGAACCTTGAACCTTGAACTTTGAACCTCGACACCCTCTTTATCTCCGACCTGCATCTTTCGCTCGAAAAACCTGAAATCACCAGCCGGTTTCTTGCCTTTCTGAATGACAGAGCAACCAAAGCGGCTGCGGTTTATATCCTAGGTGATCTTTTCGATGCCTGGATAGGTGACGATGACTTTACCCCGCCCAACAATAAAATTCGAAAACAGCTTAAACAATTGACTGATTCAGGCATCCCGGTTTATTTTCAGCCAGGCAACCGTGATTTTCTACTAGGAAAACAATTTTGTACGGATACCGGGGTCATCTTGCTTGACGAGTATGCTGTGATCGATTTATACGGTACGCCAACGCTGCTTACACATGGCGACTTACTGTGTACCGATGATTTGCCTTATCAGGAATTTCGCGTCAAATCGCATAGCCTAGAATGGCAGCAGACTGTCTTGTCCAAACCTTTATTGTTGCGTTTACTGGTGGCGCGTTGGTATCGTATCCGCAGTTATTTCCACAAACGCAAAAAATCCCAGGACATCATGGATGTTAATCAGGACACGGTAACGACAGTCATGCGTGAAAAGCGTTGCCTACGCTTGATTCATGGTCATACCCACCGTCCTGCCGTCCATGACTTTGAAATTGACCTGCTAGCCGCTCAGCGCTTTGTGCTTGCCGCATGGAGCAAGCATAGTGCCGAAGCATTGTGCTGGGATAGCAACGGCTATCACACCGAAGCACTTTAACGCATCGATTGATATTCAATTTTTTAATATGACAAAGGCGATTCTCTATAAATCAAGAGATTTTCTCCGATTACCCTCAATGCTTCATCATCCCCAAAACCATCGCGATATGTGCAAGCTCCGCGACAGATGACACCTTGAGCTTGCTTTTTATTTGTGTGCCGTAATTAGCGACTGTCTTATAGCCCAGACACAGCTCGTCGGAAATTTTGTGGGCGGTTAAGCCTTTTGCCAGCAACAGGAAGACGTCGAACTCTCTTGCGGACAAGGTCTCTATCATGGCTTGGTATTCATTCTCGCTGTGTTGCAACGGCAGATTCTTGAGCAAGCCTTGCTCTATATAAATCTCGCCTGCGGCTATAAGTTTTATTGCTTCCACCAAGATCCCGGGCGCGCTGTTTTTGGTGATATAGCCTCTTGCGCCGGCTTGCATGGCTCTGTCCACATAAACCATTTCATCATGTACGCTAAAAACCAGTACCCTGGCATTACTGTCGCGGCTGCAGATACGGCGTATGCTTTCCAGTCCGCCGATGCCCGGCATCGATAAGTCCAGCACCATCACATCGGGTTGTTGTTCCAGATAGAGCTGGCAAGCCGCTTCGCCCCTATCGGCTTCGGCGATCACGTCAATACCGGCTTCGGTCGATAACAGCATCTTGAATCCTGCGCGTACCACCGCATGGTCGTCAACCAGTATGACTTTTATCCTGGTGTTCATCATAGCGGAATAGTTGCGATGATGCTCATGCCTTGCTGTGGCTGAGTTTGTATCGTCAATTCCCCACCCAGACTATTGATTCTTTCTTTCATGCCCAATAAGCCAAAACCGCTTTTCATCTTCTCAAAAGCGCAGCCTTGTCCGTCATCGGTTACCTGTAGTCTTAGCACTGAAACGTTGGTGTTAAGATGTTCAAGCTCCAGTTTTATTTCAGCTTGACTAGCCTGGGCATGGCGAACAATATTGGTTAAACATTCCTGTACAACTCTGAAGATTTGAATGGTGATTTTTTGCTCAAGATAATCGACTTCGTCAGGGCAGTTGATGGTGAGTTTTAATTCCGGATTTCGCATCGACCAGTGATTTAACAAATCTTCCATGGTGGCTTTCAGCCCCAGTTCGGTCAATACCAGAGGGTGCAATTGATGCATCATGGAGCGCACCACGGTCATTAAATGATCGCAGATGCTGATGATGGCGTCGGTAGTTTGTTTAAGATCGACCACTGTGCCCACCGCACCAGTTTTGCAACGCCCGGCAGTCACTGCCATCACTTTAATGGCGGTCAACGATTGTCCAAGTTCATCATGCAATTCCTGCGATAGCCGTTGACGTTCATCTTCCTGTATTTCAAGGCTATGCTGAGTTAATGCCCGGTTTTCCTGTTGGCTGGCATTGAGTTCTCCTGTCATGTGATTGATGGCTTTGGCGATACTGTCATATTCCTGAATCGAAAAGTCGGGGAGTCTCTGGTTGTATTGGCCTGTTTCAATGACTTTTAGCGCATTAACAATCACGCCAATCGACTTAAGGGCTTTATTAAAAGCCAAATTGACCGCTAAAAAAGTAAACAGCGTTAGCAGAAATAATGAGCTGAAAAATCCCAGACTCTCTTCCCAAACCTCGGTGATTTCATCCAGTGGATTAGCCTGAATAATCAGGGTGAGGTGTTCGCCGTTGGTACGGGTGATTTGATGCTCAACTTCAGGGTAGTGAGCGGCAACCAGATTGATAAACCAGTGCGGCGGCTGATCGTCACTATTGGTTTGCTGGTTTTTGTGGGCAAGACCGATGATTTGCCCTGAAGGTTCTTTCAGTTGAATACTTAAATGCCGAGTTTGATTTAAGGAATTAAACTTCGGCAACCAGGCGGTTTCATTAAACGGGGCTTGTGAGGCTTGCGAAAAGCCGAAGCTTATCAGTTGTACGGCCAGATTGATTGATGAATCGACTTCTTTGTTAACCGCATCGCGCGCTTGCCAGATCGCTATTGATCCGCCCAAGATCAAAATACACAGGGAAGAGATTAAAATTCGCAGGTTGATTTGGTAGCGCAGACTCATGGGTTTTGAAAGCTCGACACTTGCAACATCATGTTGATGATAGGCAAAAATACGCCATTATTGCTGTACGCGGGATTATTCGCTATAGGAAAAATTCTTTTTTTGTAATTATTCAGTCCCCCTCTTTTAAAAAGAGGGGCTAGGGGAGATTTATTTAACTAAATCCCCCTCGGCCCCCTCGCTTTGCTCTCCCCCTTTTCAAAGGGGGAAGTGAATGATTACCTTTTTTTCTGTGGTATGGGATTTTTTAATTAAAGCCGTGTTTATTATTGCGGGGATCCCGTTCCAGCAATTGCCAGGAACGGGAAGATACCATCTATTTCTTTTCATCGGCCTCCACACCGATTTCCCAGGCTTCTGTTGATACTTCAATAATCTTGCCGTTAGCGGCGTTCACTTCAACTTTGGTCTGTACGCCTTTATCGTTGGCTATATCGAATTCATAGCTGGCATCGCCATTTTGCTCTATTTCATATTCAACTTCCCGGACGGTTCCCGGATGGACTTTAAGCACAATGTCCAGGGCCTCTTTTTCCGTCAGTTTAGCGTTTTTCTTGAAAGCTTCGTCATTAACACTGTTGACTTCGCTTTCCGTTTCAGTAATTTTTCCGGTTTTGGCATTACACATTAATTCCCATTCCATAGCGTTGGCATCCTTAATTTCAAATTCATAAAAGGGTTTGCCTGAGACGATGAGCTTTTCCAGTTTAATGATATCGCCGGTTTTTTGTTTTTGTATGGCTACGATACAACTATCTACGGACTGATTCGCAGCATAACTGGAAGCCGATGTTGCAAGACCGAGCGCTACTATAAAACTGAGGGTAGTTTTTTTCATGGTTTTTTCCGAAAAGACAGGGAAGGAGTTCTATTATCGCACCGAATATTTTTATCAGTGGAAAGCTAATGTCTTGTAAATAATACGGTAACGACCCATAGCAGGCAACTATTGTTTTTACGGCCACCTATAGACTCATCGTTCGCTCATTTTTTCTAGTGGTTGGCAATTATTAAAAATACCACATGTAGTGTTTTTCGTGGCCAATATAAAAAACACCATAACCCAGCGATGATTTTATGCCTGAAATTTTAGGCTTTACATCTAAAAAAATGATATTT
>CANNNV010000075.1 GCA_947506155.1 Methylococcaceae bacterium | reverse complement strand
TGTTGGCGCCGATTGAAAACTGACCATCTGTGCCGATTGAAAATTGACCAGGGGATTTAGCGGTGCAGCGTACTACACCGCGTCAGATTAGTCGACCAAACTAAAATGGTTTTGGCCTCCTTTTTTGGTTTGAGTTGTTTTGGAATAGCGATAAATTCACCCTACTCATGATTATCACCCTCTGCTGTTTCTGTTGCGGATAATGAGTGTTTAGATGATTCTCTGGTCTTGATTCGTTCTTTGGCAATGGCGCTGCTTTGCTTAAATCTGAATGATTCGTTACCTGTCTCAATGATATGGCAATGGTGAGTAAGACGATCCAGTAATGCCGTTGTTAGTTTGGCATCAATAAACACACTACTCCATTCCGAGAACGTTAAATTGGTTGTGATAATAACGCTGGTTCGCTCGTAAAGCTTTGAAAGTAAATGGAACAGTAATGCACCGCCGACCTGTGAAAAGGGTAAATAACCCAACTCGTCCAGGATAACTAAATCCACCTGCATCAGGCTGAGTGCCAATCTACCTTGCTTGCCCGCTGCTTTTTCTTGCTCCAAGGTATTCACTAATTCAACGGTGGAGTAAAAGCGCACTCTTTTGCTGTGATTCTGGATACCAGAGACGCCGAGGGCTGTAGCCAAATGTGTTTTTCCGGTACCTGTCCCACCCACTAGCACTAGGTTCTGCGCTGCGTCGGTAAACGTCATTGTGGCAAGCTTGTTAATTAAGGACTGATCGACAATGGATTGACCGAAATCAAAACCTGAGAAATCTCGATGAATCGGAAATCTAGCTGAGCCCATTTGATAGCGAATCGTCCGTATACTTCGATCCATGGCTTCTGCTTCCAGCAATTGGCGGAGTATCACGGCTACTGAGATCATTAATTCTGGATTCTGAGCCTGAATTTCTGCGTAGCATTCCGCCATACCGTGCAATTTAAGTGCCTTGAGTTGACTGATAATATCAGGCATTGGACACCTCTTTATCAGTCAAGCTGTCATAACGAGCCGTGTCGGCTAGCGGCTCTTCTTTGAGTTTTAAGCTGGTTTCAACTTGAGCAGGGATTGGGGCATCATTCAATCGAGATAGCACATTGAGCACCTGTTCGAGACTGGTCACGCCTGAATCTAATAACTGTTTGACAGAGTCCAATACAGTGCCTAAACCATGAGTAGGTACGGCGGCCAGCACTTTAGCCATGATCCGATCCCCTTGTTGCCGCTCTCGGCGTCGTAAAGCGGTTTGTAGTTGAAGGAGGGGCAATGGCATTTCCGCAAAGGGTGCGCCGTTGCGTAATGCACCAGGCTTTTTCTCAAGCAACGGAATATAGTGCTGCCATTCGTAGCTGACCTCATCACGGCCCAGTAAACGCTTATGTCGCGCAATGTTGACATTTTCGGTATAGACATCAACCCTATCGGAATAAAGATGAATGGTCGCTCTTCTGTTGGCTAAATGGCAGGGAACTGAGTACTGGTTGCGCTCTACCGTCACCAGACAGGTGCTGGATACACCGGCCACTATTTCGACGTAGCCATCGAATGGCGTAGGCATCGGCATTAAAGACAGCTGCTCTTGCTCAAGGGCCGTTGCAATAGTGATTCCGGCATAATTCGGATGCTCAAGTTCCGACCATAGGGCACGACAACGTGCATCTAGCCAGGTATTCAGTTCTTCAAATGAATTAAAGCACTGTGTCTTGGCCTCTATCCAGACTCTACGCCTGGAGTCCTGCACATTCTTTTCAACAATACCTTTTTCCCAGCCAGACGCCACATTACAGAACTCTGGCTCAAACAAATAATGTGCCGTCATGGCGTAAAAGCGTGAATTGACGACGCGACCGTTAGTTCTTTTGACGACCTTGTCGACTGCCGTTTTCATGTTGTCGTAAATGCCTCGCTTTGGAATACCGCCCAATGCGTTGAATGCTCTGGTATGAGCGTCATACAGCATTTCATGAGTTTGCGTTGGGTAGGCGGAAAGAAAAAATGCGCGACTGGCACATAGCTTGGTATGTGCCGCTTGAATTTTACGGTGGATACCGCCAACCATCAGCCATTCATCGCTCCAATCAAACTGAAAGGCATCTCCAAGTTCAAATTTGAGCGGCACATAAGCCGATTTGCTAGAGGTGATTACACTATTGCGCCAATTGCGAACATAATCCGTCAGAATCGAATAACCGCCCGTATAGCCATCTTTCTTAATCGCATCAAACAGCATCAATGCGGTACGTCGATCCCGTTTAGGCCGCCGTGAATCAGCTTCCAAAGCCAATAACAGGGCAGGAATAAATGGCGTTAATTTGCCATCAACCTTGGGTCTTTCTGGGTACTTGTAGCTATCAGACCTGGTTTCTTTTAACCAGACTTTGATGGTGTTCCGCGACAGACTCGTCCGCCGCTGAATTTCACTGATGGATAGATTGTCACGATGAAACAACCGTCTTACTTTTGCGAACATTGACATTTCATACACTCTTATTTTCTCCTGCTTAAAACTAAGCAGGATACGTGAATTTCCTGGTCAATATTCGATCGGTACAAGCCTCTCCAGATGGTCAGTTTTCAATCGGCGCCAACATTTATGGTATGCTTTTTCTCATCATACAGCTTAACGGCAAGAGCTTGCTTGTCGTTGCTGAGTGATTTTGGTCTTCCACCTGTTCGGCCTCTTGCCCTAGCTGCTTTAAGTCCTGCTTGTGTCCTTTCACGAATCAGATTGCGTTCAAATTCTGCAAGCGCACCAAAAATATGGAAAATCAGTTTTCCAGAACTTGATGAAGTGTCCATAGCTTCATGTAAGCTCTTCAATCCAATCCCTCTTGACTCCAATAGCGTCACCATCTCAATCAAGTCTTTCAATGAGCGGCTCAGTCTATCCAGTCGCCATACCACTAAAGTATCTCCAGGCCTTGCGTAGTTTATAGCTTCTTGTAATCCACGGCGTTCAGCTTTAACACCACTTATGTGATCTTCGTAGATACATCCACAACCCGCTTGGTTAAGGGCGTCCTGTTGTAAATTTAAATTTTGGTCATCGGTGGATACACGCGCGTAGCCAATGAGCATTTGTAGAGTCCGCAATGGTTAATATACTCGATGAAAAAGATATTATCTTAACTAAGATAGTTTTACCAAGTTTATTTACCCTATAATGCACCCGCCAAGGCATGTTGTCATGGTAAATCCAGCAGTAAAGAAAACCCTCGTTTTTCTGACTCCCCCATTTCAAACGTAATGCCAATAGAATTCCTTACGAAAGAACAACGCAGCCATTACGGATTATTTTCGGGTGAACCCAATGACAATCAACTTGCCAGATATTTCCATTTGGACAATGCCGATATTTCGATAATCAACAATCGGCGTTGGGATCATAATCGGTTAGGTTTTGCGCTACAACTGACAACAGTGCGGTTTTTGGGCACCTTCCTGACCGACCCAACTAACGTGCCGCCCGGTGTTTGTGCTTTTGTCGCACATCAAATTGGCGACATAGACAGTGGCTGTCTGTATAAATACTTGGAGCGGAAACCTACCCGTTATGCACATAGCGCTGAAATACAAGATAGATATGGCTACCATGATTTCAATGGCTTTGCTTGGCGGTTCAAGCTAAGCCGCATACTTTATGCCCGTTCGTGGATCAGCAATGAACGCCCCAGCGTCATGTTTGATTTTGCAACGGCCTGGCTGATTGATAATAAAGTCCTTCTGCCTGGCGCAACGACACTTTCGCGCTTGATCTCAGAAATTAGGGAAAGGACTAACAAGCGGTTGTGGCAACGTTTGGCAACTTTGCCCAATGATGATCAAAAATCAAAACTGAAAGATCTTTTAAAAGTGCCAGATGGCGCCGGGTCTTCAAAATTTGACCTGTTACGCCGTGGCCCAGTCAGTATCAGTGGGCCATCACTTACCGCTGCGATTAATCGCTATGTTGAACTTCGTGACTTTGGTGTCCATGCGCTCAGATTAAAGCATATTCCGCTGATTAGGTTAAAAAATCTGGCCCGTTATGTAGGCATGGCCTCTATGCATAAAGTTTTACGCTTGCCAGAGGAGAGGCGCATCGCAACCCTTGTTGCTTTTGTTTATGCTTTTGAAATAGCCGCGCTCGATGATGCGCTTGACGTACTTGATTTGCTGATCACCCAAGTGACCGCTGAGGCCAAAAAAAATGGGCGTAAAAAACGTTTGCGTACCTTGAAAGACTTGGATAGATCGGCGCTCATTTTAGCGGAAGCCTGTGCTTTTATGTTGAATGGCGTAGGTAGCGATAATGATTTGCGCGATGCCCTTTTCACAAAAATACCAAAAGAGAATATGCTTCAATCTATTGCTACCATTAATGAATTGGCACGGGCACCTGACAACAATCATTATGACGAAATGGTCGAGCAATATGGCAGGGTTCGCCGTTTTTTGCCGCACCTGTTGGATAAAATAGACTTCAAGGCTGCTCCAGCCGGAACAACCCTGCTTGAAGCGCTCAATTATTTACGCCAATTGGATGGTAAACAGCAGCTGTCCCTGAAAGATGCCCCAGTTGATATGGTTTCAAAATCTTGGCGGCGCTTAGTTTTTAATAAGGATGGCCAGGTAAACAAGCAAGCTTATACCTTGTGCGTATTGGACAGGTTACAAGATAATCTGCGGCGTCGTGACATTTATGTTGAAGCCAGCGACCGCTGGAGCGATCCCAGGGCAAAACTATTGCAAGGCGAACACTGGGAAGCCAACAAACTGCAAATTTGTCGAGCGCTTGGCCATTCGCTGACAGCCGATGAGGCAGCCAAAAACTTGTCATCATCCCTCGATAATGCCTATAAACAAGCCGAAGCGAACTTTTCCACAAATGATGCCGTGCGGATTGAAACTGTCGATGACACCCCAACGCTGACCATCACTAACATTGACCAATTGGAGGAACCGCCAAGCCTGGTCCAGTTACGCATGCAAGTCACAAGTTTTCTGCCGCCGATCGATTTGACCGAATTACTTTTGGAAATCCATGCACACACCGGTTTCGCCGATGCGTTCACGCATGTCAGTGAATCCAATGCGCGTGCTGACGATCTGGCCATAAGTATTTGTGCCGTATTGATAGCCGAGGCCTGCAATATCGGCATTGAGCCCTTGATCAAACACAATATACCTGCCTTAACACGTCATAGGCTAAACTGGGTGAAGCAGAATTACCTGCGCGCTGAAACATTGACGAGTGCGAATAGTCAGCTGGTCGATTATCACACAAGCATACCACTGGCAAAATCTTGGGGCGGGGGTGAAGTTGCATCGGCGGACGGCATGCGCTTTGTGACGCCAGTCCGAACCATCAACTCAGGGCCCAATAAAAAATATTTTGGCTCGGAAAGAGGGATCACTTGGTACAACTTCATATCCGACCAGTTTTCTGGCTTTCACGGGATTGTCGTCCCCGGAACATTGAGGGATTCAATTTTTGTTTTGGAAGGCTTGCTGGAACAGCAGACCAGTTTGAACCCCACTGAAATCATGACGGATACGGCAGGGTCGAGCGATATGATTTTTGGGCTTTTTTGGCTGCTGGGTTATCAGTTTTCACCGCGTTTAGCCGACGCAGGGGAATCTGTTTTTTGGCGTATTGATGTGAATGCCGATTATGGCGCACTTGATAAGCTCGCCAGAAATACCGTGAAAATAAACCGCGTTACGCAACATTGGGATGACATGTTGCGTATTGCCGGTTCGCTTAAACTAGGCACCATCCAAGCGTCAGAACTGATTCGTTCATTGCTCAAAAGCGAACGGCCTTCAAGTCTGGCCAAAGCGATTATTGAAGTGGGGCGCATCAATAAAACCATTTATCTGCTGAATTATATAGACAACAAGGAATATCGTCGTCGAATCTTAACGCAGCTTAATCGTGGCGAAGGCAGGCACGCCGTTGCCAGAGTAATTTGTCATGGTCAACGGGGTGAAATTCGAAAACGTTACCGCGAGGGCCAAGAAGATCAACTCGGCGCTTTAGGACTTGTCACCAATGCCGTTGTGCTTTGGAATACCCTATACATGGAATCGGCTTTAAATCATATAAAAGGCCAGGGTATCCCTATCAATGAAGGAGATTTTTCTAGGTTGTCCCCATTGCTACATTCACACATAAATATGTTGGGGCACTATTCCTTTGTACTCACTGATCTCATTTCAAAAGGTAAGCTAAGGCCTTTAAATAATCAAAATTGAATCATGATATATGTTAGCGTTACTTTTCGTACCGTTGGACTTCAAACCCCTTACACGACCGCATTATAGGCGTTACGCCCATATTGGATCGTGATTGTGAACAAGGGGGCAGGCAACGTGAGATTGAGGCGTTTCTTGATGCAAACAACCTAAACAACACAAATTCAGCGTGGGTGGCTTTGGATGACTTGGCTTGCTTATTTGATATTGACTACCCCAATCTAATTTTGGTGAATATGGATCAGGGCTTTGTTGATGATGACGGGATCGCTTTGTTGCAGTGGTACAAACGGGTTAATAAAGTAGTACACTAACCATAAAAAAATTAAGTAATATTTTTAATCACTTTACTAAATATTTCTTAGCCACCGAATACAGCTCGTACAAACCAAAGGCAACCAGTAAGTAGTCACGAAAAAGTTAGTTGAATATAACTTGCCGTAACTTTTTGGTAGGCCAGATAAAATTCCTGATAATTTTTTCGAGACCACTTATGTCAATAAATAGAACGTCGTTATCATTTCTTGCTGAAAACCAAAACATGTGGGGCACAGGAACTGCTGGTGTCAACCAAACATGGGAAATGTGGGCATTAAATCAGCATCTTACCTGGGGGCAACGTTTTGGTATAGACTTAGGTGTTGCTTCGGCCAGCATTGGGGTAAGTGCCGCAGCAGATGTTAAGTTAGGACTTGTTGCCACTTTACAAGGCACAACTGGCGATGTGGACATTAATTATAGTTATCTTTGTGATATTTATAGTCCAGATGTTGCTCTAGCTGGCTCGCAAGTTGAAATTAGTACCGCAAATTGGTGGGCTAATTACCAGTCTATTGTTTCTACAAGTCCTAATTTCCAATTTGATTTAGGATTGGCCTATCAATTTGATGTCAATGCGGCATTAGATTACCAATATGATCTCGGCAGATACAATTGGGGGTTTCTAGGTTCCGGTAGTCTAGGCTCTGGAAGCGGTAATCTCTGGAGTACCTCATTTGGTACTAATGGCATAAAAACTTTACCTATCGTGCATTTAGGTATGAATCCTGATGCAGTAGGAACGACAGCGAATTATTTTGATTTCAAATTATTTGATTACGAATCCTCATTAGCGGGCGATACTTCATTCAACTTTGATAACTGGCTTGGTTTACCAGTCAAAGGCTTTTTGTCTTTACCTCGCGGCGTACAAACTAGCGCAACTAATACCACACCAACTCAAAGCGATACCACCTTAGGTTCGTATGGGAAAGGCCCTGCATTTTTTCAATTCGGCGTTGATATTGATCAATTGGTTGGTTATTTCTTTGGTTTTGATACCTCTAAACTGGAAGGTGATTTTTCTTTGCCATTAGGTGCTGGAAATTTACATTACACACTTCTTGATGTGGATTTAGTAGCTGAAGCATCATTAGCACAGAAATTTACCTTTAATCCTGAGAACATTATTATTGATATGACCTCAAGTTTGGGTGAAAACAAGCGAGGCATATTAGGCGACTCTTTTTTATTCAATACACCTGTAAGTGGTACAGGCGACTTAACTTTTAGCACTAATTATTACTTATCAGGAACTTTAACCAATAATACGGGCGTTAATGGTACGGTGTTGGTTGATTTGGACGTGCTTAATTTTGAAAAATGGGCGTTGATTGATAAGCAAATTCCTTTATTGAGTAGTGATATGTGGCTATTTAATAAAGATATTCCTGTTGATTTAGGTTCCCAGCATAATGATTTTGCAGTCCATTACAGTGATGATGTGGCTAGAGGCAGTGGCTCAAACAGTGTGGTTTTAGGCAGTGACAATAGCATTGAGTTTGATATTACTCGAATTTCTGATTTGAGGCTTAATCTTACAGGGCTTGATACAACTGTGGGGGTGACGCTTTATTTTACGCCTATAGGAATGCAGTCTAATCAGTATGGCTACAAAAGCAACACAACTGAAGATATTGCATCAGGAAAAGCCGCATATACTACTGAATTGGTAGTTTCAAGAAATGATCTACCTGTTGGACATTATAAAATAGTCATTCAAGAGGATAAGCAGATATTCAATATAATGAACTGGGCTAATTCCTATACTGGCGTGGTTCAGCTTGGAGCGTTAAGTGCGCCAGGTTTTAACATCGACTACACCATAATTCGCACCAATCACGCCCCAAACTTCGAAGGAAACACAACTCCTAATGTCCAAGAAAACCATAGTTACGAGTACAACTGTGGTAACGCATTTTATGACCAAGACGTTGCTAATGGCGATTCCCTCAACTTTACCATCACACAAGCCAATGGCAATTCTTTGCCCACTTGGATGCTGTTCAATGCTGCAACTAAAACCATTGTGGTTACACCGCCTACAGGGGCGGGAGATGTCACATTACATATTGTAGCTACTGATGAAGCAGGTATGACAGCCAATGCGGATATTGCCTTTATCACGCCTAGTCCTACTGATAACGCTGGCAATACCATCGCTACTGCGCGTGCATTAGGCACATTGTCATTAAACAACGCACGGATTTTTTACAATGACTATGTGGGGATTGATGACGATGCCTATGATTACTATTCTTTCAACACCACTATCACAAGCGATGTAGGTGCAGTGCTTTCAAACATTACTGGCGATAGTTTAGACGCTGCATTACTTGCAGCCGATGGAACTGTATTAAACCTTTCAACTTTCAATAGCCAACAAGAACGGCTTACAGCTACTAATTTAGTAGCAGGTAATTATGTAGTGCGAGTCAATGCTGTCACAGGACATAATGACTATCAATTATCAATCCAAGCTGCTGCTTTTGATGGTGGCGGAAGTGCCGAAGCTCCAACACTTGTGCCACTTAAAGTGGGTATAGAACCTAATCGAACAATTGTTGATCATTGGTATAATTTTCACGATTATCTTAGTAGCGGAGATACCTTAGACAGTTACCAATTTACTTTTGATACGCCAACTTATGTCGGATTTTACAATTTAGACACCAGTGTTGGATTTAACAATACTTCTCATGGTTATTCGGGTGTTTTTTCTGGAAATGGGGTGGCGATGGATTGGCAATCTGTGCAATATCAAAATATCCACGGTGACTATTATGATTACTTTGCTAGTAATTTTGTTTCAGCCGGAACTTACAAGCTCGATTTATCACCAGCTTCTTGGTACGTAAGCACCACCAGCATTTGGCATCCTGGATATCCTTTCCATCCAGGGTATTATACATACGTTGATAATTACGACACATACACTGGTTTCACCAATACAGCGATGGTTATTGATAGGTTGCCGACAGTTGCTAATCCTATCGCAGACCAATCCATAAATGTTGCTCAACCATTCTATTTTGCTATTGCCAATAATACGTTCCAAGATTTAGACAGTGATGTAATGCTGTCTATCACCGCTACCCTTGCAGATGGCAGTGCTCTACCGTCATGGCTCGTTTTTGATTCGTCTACCTTAACGTTTAGCGGACAACTAGAAAACCTGGTTGCCCCTATAGATGTAAAACTAAAAGCCGTTTTTAACGGTGAAGCTCCAGTTTCTTGGACAACTGTAACAGACACATTCACCATTGCCCCCACAGTCATTGATAGCGTTGGTAATAGCACTGCCACTGCACAAACTATTAATGTCAGCAATCAAACCGCTTTAAATCGAGTCCCATCAACCGATGGCAATGATTATTTTGCCTTACAACTCGATCATGCCGCCCCGCTTGCAATTCAAGTCAACGGTGTTTCAACTACGACACAGGTTACTTTATTATCTTCAGATGGCACAGAACTACAAACAGCTACAGCCAATAGCGAAGGCAGATTGCAACTCATTACCACCGCTTTAACAACAGGGCAATATTTCTTACATCTGCAAACGTCCGCTAGTCCAAATGGCTATTTGCTAAGTATTGACGGTAATTACCAAGTTGCCCCAAGCTCACAACCAGTATTAGCCAATGAGTCAGATACGGGATTGTTTGATAATGACAAAATCACCCATATTACAACGCCAGTAATCACTGGCAATGCGACCGCGAATGCAATAATTATCGTATTTGATGGCAGCGATAGCATTGGACAAACCAATGCAGATAATACAGGCGCGTGGCGTTTTACCACGCCAACACTTGGTAATGGCTCTCATGTGCTGACAACAAAAGTGCAAGATGTGGCAGGAAACCTCAGTGTGGTTTCAGACGTATTAAACGTTACTGTTGACTCCCAATTACCAGATGCTTCTACACAACCTGTATTGACTGAAATATTAGTGGCTGAATTATCTGACAAGCCCATTTCAATTTTGACAGGTGCGTCAGAAGTCGGCTCTACCGTTTATTTGTATGATGAGAATGTATTTATGGGGGCGGCTCTTGCTGATAATTCAGGTCTGTGGCGTTTTGCTATGCCTGAATTAGCGGATGGGATTCACACCATCAAAGCAACTGTAATAGACGTTGCAGGCAATGAATCCACGCCAACTACGGTAGATATTACCGCAGTAAATTATGATACTGTAGAAATTACAACGGCAGATAAAATCCTCATGGGCAATAGCTGGTTCAACACAGTTTCTTTTGCTAACGCCACACAGGCCATTTCTCTAAACCTGGCATCTACAACTGAACAAAGCACTGGATTGGGTAACGAAACGATAATAGGTATCGAAGGCGCTATTGGTAGTCAATTCAGTGATATTTTTCAGGGTAGTGACGCAAAAAATATTTTTGATGGTGGTTTAGGCGTTGATTTAATGGCTGGTGGTAAAAATGATGATGTTTATCTTGTTGATAATATGCTTGATATTGTTAGTGAAAATCGTAATGAGGGAACAGACTCAATTATCACGTCTACAGTAAACTATAAGCTGGGGGCGAATATTGAAAATCTTGGCATTTTAGGAACAGTTGCGCTTAATGGTCTAGGTAATAATTTAAACAATACGCTAGTTGGTAATAGTTCAAAAAATAGCCTTAATGGTTCTGTAGGCAATGACATGCTTGTTGGTAATGAGGGTAATGATGTTTTGATAGGGGGCGTAGGTAATGACAGTTTAGATGGAGGCTTAGGTAATGATATTTATATTATTGATGCAATAGGCGATAACATTAAAGAAGCTTTCGACTCAGGTGTTGATTCTGTAAAAAGCTCAGTTAGCTTTACTTTAGCGGATAACCTAGAAAATATAACCTTGACAGGAACAAAGGCGATTAATGGTACAGGTAACATTCTCAATAATATAATGACAGGTAATATTGGGTCTAATAGTTTGGATGGTGATGCTGGAGATGACAAATTATTAGGTGGACTGGGTGATGACATATTGATAGGTGGGCAAGGAAAGGATATTCTTTCAGGTGGCTCAGGTGCAGATATATTTAAATTTTATAATGTTTCTGAATTAGATATTTCAGTCATCACTTGGGACACCATTGTAGATTTTAGAAGCCCACAAAAAGACAAAATCGACTTATCAGAAATTGATTCTGATACCGTTATAACAGGTAATAATGCATTCGCATCACTAACTATTGGGGAGACTTTCTCTGGTTCATTTGCTAATCGTGGCGATTTATACTTTGATAAAACTAATCATATTCTTTACGGTAATACTGATACTAATGCATCGGCTGATTTTTTAATTTTGTTATCAGGTATAACTGATATAAAAGTAACTGATTTTGTGCTTTAAGCATTTGGTAGTAGACACAAGATAGATAACAAATTAACTCAGTGAATTTATTGAGGAAGTAGACGATGTTTTGCCAAAATTGTGGTACGAATAATGTTTTAATTGCAGTTTTCTGTAAAAGTTGTGGTAAAAAACTTGTTGATGCCAATGTAAACCCACCGTTAAACTCAAATCCTCATGTTGAGTCAACATTCGCCCTATTTTTACTAGGCATTTTTAAACGAATCTTTGACTATATATTTGAAATACTCCTCTCTATAGTTGTTACTCTTTTTGTATTTTTTTTAATTGGCTGGGCTTGGGTATACCCCCTGCGTCAGAATAGTTGTCGCCTCAAATTTTAAGAAAAAAATAAAATTTGAGATTGAAAATGAAAAAATATAAAAGGTATTCCGCAGGCTTCAAAGAACAAGCCCTGGTAAAAGTATATAGTCGTGGTGATAACCAAACGATTCAGTCCGTCGCAAACGAATTGAATATCAATTTAACTACCTTGAAGACTTGGATGAAACAGAAAGAACAGGACGTCAATAAGCCCACACCCCAGAAATCAAAGCGCCCAGAGGACTGGAGCCCAGAAGAACGTCTTGCCGCTTTACAGAAAAGCTATAGCTTACTCGGCGAGGACTTAAATACCTGGTGCCGTGAACGAGGCGTTTTTATCCATCAACTGGAGCAATGGAAAACTGATTTTTGTAGTCAAGGTGATTCAGTAGACAAGCGTGAAGAAGCGCGAGTCTTGCGTACATTGAAAGAAGAAAACCAAAGTCTTGAGCGTGAATTGTTGCGTAAAGACAAGGCCTTAGCAGAAGCCGCAGCGCTGTTGGTATTGCAAAAAAAGTTCCGAGCGCTCTTGGGGGGAGAGGTCGAATGACGACCCACGAAGAGCGCAAGCAAGTGATTGTTTTACTAAATGAAGCGGTAACAGCAGGCGCGCGTCGAGCTAAAGCCTGTGAAGTATTAGGTCTGAGCGAACGTACTTTGCAACGCTGGCAGACAGGTGAGGCTGTGTCCTGCGACCAACGGCCCTTGCGTGATTATCAACCGCCACACAAGCTAACAGCCATAGAGCGCGCCAAGGTGTTGGCAGTCGCCAATTCCGATGAGTTCGGTCATCTGCCGCCCAGTCAGATCGTGCCACGACTGGCCGACCAAGGCAGTTATCTGGCGTCTGAGTCGACCTTTTATCGCATACTCCGAGAGGAAAAACAGCTTACCCATCGGCGTAGCGAACGTCCAGCTCAAACACGTACCAAGCCGCGTGCTGTCTGTGCTACAGCGCCCAACCAGCTTTACAGTTGGGACATTACTTACCTGCCATCTCTGATTCGTGGGCAGTATTTCTATCTGTATCTCTTTGTTGATATTTTCAGCCGCAAGATCGTCGGTTGGCAGGTGTACGAAGAAGAAAACAGCGCCTTGGCTGGCGAACTGTTACGCGATCTCTGTCATCGTGAAGGGATACAGCCAGAACAGCTTATCCTGCATTCCGACAACGGCAGTCCGATGAAGGGATCGACTATGTTAGCGACCTTGCAACAGCTCGGTGTCATGCCCTCTTTTAGTCGGCCATCGGTTAGTAACGACAATCCTTACTCAGAGTCGTTGTTTAAGACCTTGAAATATCGTCCTAAATACCCGTTAAAGCCGTTCGTCGATGTCACAGAAGCGCGTCAGTGGGTCATAGGGTTGGTGGAATGGTACAACCATGAGCATCGGCACAGCGCTATTCGGTTTATCACGCCAGCACAACGTCATGAAGGCTTGGACGACGACCTTCTGGATAACCGTAAAGCCGTCTACGAGGCTGCTCGCGCTAAACATCCGAAACGCTGGAGCGGGAGTTCCCGTAATTGGCAAAAGATCCAAGTAGTCCACCTTAATCCAGACAAGATATAAACCAAAAAGAGGCTATCAAGGAGGTAAATATTCAGAGCACAAACCAGAGTAAGATTTAACCGTCGAGGCGACAACTACATTGACAATTTCCG
>CANNNV010000074.1 GCA_947506155.1 Methylococcaceae bacterium | reverse complement strand
GAATGCTTCCTTAGTTCGCAGCTTGTAAAGGATCGGATCACGCTGGGGAAAGGTAAAGCCCCGAAGGTTCTTTTCGTCACTAGCAATAGTGGGAGCCGGTTGTAATCATTGTCGAAGGGAGATTGCGGGAACTTGTGCTGAGCCTAGCCGAAGTAAACGCAGCGTTACCAGCCCCTTACGGGGATACACTCACGGGTTGACCGCTTTGAAAGACAAGCACCTAATTTTTAAAGATAGCAAATGCAATAGAAGCTGCATGAGTTGGGTCGGCTAACGCCGACCGCGCTATCCCTCCCCGACCTAAAGGAAGGCGTATCTCGCGCAAAAATTGATGAAAGTCTATTTTTGCCCTTGGTTTTTCGCCTATTATCAATACTTGACTATTTTGATGGGTTAAGTATAGTAATAATAAATTTACAATATTTATTGAGGAAACTACTGTGCGTTTAACTACTAAAGGTCGCTATGCTGTCACTGCCATGCTGGACTTGGCTTATCACAGCCAAATCAAGCCAGTAACTCTGACTGACATTGCTGCTCGTCAAACTATTTCCCTGTCTTATCTGGAACAACTGTTTGCCCGTTTACGCCGGGCAGGTATGGTAAAAGGTGTGCGCGGTCCAGGTGGTGGCTATAAATTGTGCCGTGAGACCAGTGAAATCAATGTCGCTGATATTATTACGGCTGTTGATGAGTCACTGGATTCAACCAAATGCGGCGGCGAAGCTAATTGCCAGAAGGAACAGGCTTGCTTAACCCATGACCTGTGGACAGGCTTGAGCGCACAGATTAGAAATTATCTGGAAGACATTTCTTTAGCCGACCTATTGGAAAAAGATCAAGTTAAAATAGTGGCAAAAAGGCAGCATCACGACACGCATCAGCCTATTGAAATTTATCGTCATCCCGAATGACATTAAGCCTGAATGATTTATTTTGATCATAACGCGACCACTCCGCTGGAGGGTCGCGTTCTGGAGGCCATGCTGCCTTTTTTGAAATCATTCTATGGCAACGCTTCAAGCTTATATCGTCACGGCAGGGTTGCTAGCAGCGCCATCGCTACAGCCCGTGAGCAGCTTGCTGCATTGGTAGGTGTTCACTCTGGACAGATTGTTTTCACCAGCGGCGGGACTGAAGCCAATAATCTGGCTCTGGCAACATTAAGCCCTCAGGCACGACTCGCTGTTTCGGCCATCGAGCACCCTTCGATTATTGAGCCTGCGCTGCATTTAAAAAATCTTGGCCATAGGCTTACTCTGCTTGATGTCGATACTAACGGCCTGATAACCCAGGATACTATCGATGAGCTTATTGCGCTAAAGCCTGAGTTGGTTTCGATTATGCTGGCCAATAATGAAACCGGCGTGATACAAGCTATCGCTGACATTGCCGAACAGTTAAGCGCCCATGGCATCAGGATACATACCGATGCCGTGCAGGCATTGGGCAAAATTCCGGTAGCTTTTAATCGGCTCGGTGTGCAATTGATGTCGCTATCTAGCCATAAAATTTATGGGCCCAAAGGTTGTGGGGCGCTGGTCTTTGACAAGACCGTAGAAATAAATCCCATAATATTGGGCGGTGGCCAGGAACAAGGTCTCAGGGCGGGGACTGAAAATGTTGCAGCTATTGTCGGCTTTGGTAAAGCAGCAGAACTTGCCAATAGTGAAATTGCCGAACGTCATGCGCAGCTGCTAAGACTTAGAGTCTTGCTGGAACAAGGTTTAAGCGGCATTTCCGGTCTGACTATTTTTGCACAACAGGCAGAGCGACTACCCAATACCGTACAGCTGGGCATAGCCGGCATCGATGGTGAAATGTTGCTGATGCGGCTGGATCAAAAAAACATCGCTGTTTCCAGTGGCTCAGCCTGTGCCAGCGGCTTGCGGGAACCCAGTCCGGTCCTGGTCGCTATGGGTATTGATGCTATTCAAGCAAAAAGCGCGATCCGTGTTAGCTTAGGACTGGCCAATACTGAAGTTGAAATCATTGAATTTATTAAACAATTAAAATCCTTAGCAGGATAAAGAGATTATATGTCTGTTTCATTAACTGAAAGTGCCGCACGGCAAATCAAAAAACAACTGGAAAAACGAGGCAAAGGCTTAGGTTTAAAACTGGGTGTAAAACCATCGGGCTGTTCCGGCTATGCCTATACCATTGATTATGCGGATATTCTTGATGAGGGTGATGCGATATTTGAAAATTTTGAGGTTAAAGTCATTGTAGCGGCAACCGCGCTAGAATTTGTGGACGGCATAGAACTCGATTACCGCAGAGAAGGTATTAACGAAGCCTTCCAATTCAATAACCCGAATGTAAAAGGAACCTGCGGTTGCGGCGAAAGCTTTTCTGTTTAAATGTGAGCGTTATCGTTATATTAAATATGCGAAATTGCTATGTTCAAGCCTTCTGAGCATAGCAAAAGTAGCTGTTATTTTACGATGCGTAAAGTAGGTTTTGTTGTTGGTTTTTTTACCGGTGGTTGCGGCTCATTACCTTCACTATCTTCCTGGTCGAAGATCATGCCTTTACCATTTTCCTTAGCATAAATTGCCAATACCCCTGATACGGGAGTGACTATATGCATGGATTTTCCGCTAAATCGGGCATTAAATTCAATTTCCTCGTTGCCGAGATTAAGTCCCTGTATCGCTTCCGGCCTTATATTCAAAACAATTTTCCCATCTTCAATAAAATCTGTCGGTAAAATGGCGCTGGTATTTTCTGCGTCCACCAGCAAATGGGGGGTCAAGTTATTATCTATAATCCATTCGTAAATTGAACGGATTAAATAGGGCTTTAGAGGCGTCATGTTGCAATATTATTTTAAAGGTTCAATCATTTCTTTTTCAGCTTCGCTCAGACTGCGCTTGAATGCAGCTCTGTTAAATATACGCTGGGCATAATTATTAATAACTTCATTTGGTGTCGATACATCAATCCCTATGCTGGGTAAGCGCCATAATAACGGGGCGATCACGCAATCGATTAATGAAAACTCATCGCTCATAAAATAGGGTTTTGCGGCAAAAATAGGTTCAGCGGATAGGATGCTTTCTCTGAGCATTTTCTTGGCGCGAGCAGATTTTTTCTCACCGGAAAATAAAATTTCATCTAGTAACTGATACCAGTCCTGGTCGATGCGCTTTATTAGCATTCTGGCATTAGCCCGTGAAACCGGGTCCATTTGATGTAAGGGGGGGTGCGGAAAGCGTTCGTCCAGATATTCCATGATGATACGCGAGTCATAAAGTACTAAGTCACGTTCGATCAGTGTCGGTGATGTACCGTTGGGATTAAGCTCAAGTAAATCCTCAGGCGCGTCAGCCGGATCGTAATATTCTACATCTGCGACAACCCCTTTTTCATGCAAAACAAAACGGGCGCAGTGGCTCATCGCACAGGTAGGAGATGAGAAAAGCGTCATTACAGATTTACGGGTAATATTTGTCACGAATAACAACCTCTTTAAGACGTGTAGGGCGATAAAAAGGCCATTATAACAGGTTGGTAAAGTTTTTATCACAGAGTAGCGTAAAACCCCGTCGTTCAGGACGCGGATGTAAGCGGCTCAATTCTACCTGCTTCATAATACACGGCTTGTTAAAATTATTTGCAGTTGCTATCAAAGGACGCTTTAGGCTCGCTCTACGACGGCAATTTAGTTTTTAAAATAAAGACTTCAAGATCACTTTCAGCAAAAACCAAGCGATAGGTGGAAGTCTGACTACTCGATTAAATATAGTAAAATAACCGTCAGTCTGTGAAGTGGACGGTGCAGTAATGCCGTCAGCAGCAAAAACCAGTGAGCAGTAGGATACATACTCACTCCTAGGAAACTAGGACCCCCCTTCCTTTAGGTCGGGGAGGATGTCAATGACAGTTGTTTCGTAGATATAAGGTCGGGTTAAGCGCTAGCTATAACCCGACAATGAGTTTCAATAGACTGACTCAGACTAGTTCACGCCTAACCAAAATTAATGAATGTTTTTCCAGTATTCTTTCTTCAGCAGATATGCTAAGACGAGAAACATTAGAATAAAAAATATCACGTATTTTCCCATGCGCTGTCTTTCAAGTTGCACGGGTTCACCGACATATACTAAAAAGTTAACCAAGTCATTGACGAAAATTTCAAACTCTCCTTCTGACAAGGTACCCGGTTCTTTCATAATCAGGCTAGTATATTCTTCGCCAAATATATTCTTTCGATGTTCTGCATACTGTTCGCCTTGCAATTGCCAGAGCGGATTAGGCATAGCGGTATCTTCGAAAATCAGGTTGTTTACCCCTCTAGGACTTTTGGGATCAATATAGTAGCTTTTTAAATAGCTATACAGCCAATCTGCACCACGCGATCTGGCAATTAACGACAAGTCAGGCGGTTGTGTACCAAACCATTTTTCAGCATCATGTGCATTCATAGCGCTGTGCATTTGATCGTAGATATTGGCTCCTTCCGGCGCAATGTCTTTCAACACTTTTTTAGGGTCAACATCGAGATCAAGAGCAATACGCAAATAACGAATATACTTGATCGAATGGCAGCCTAAACAATAAGTGACAAAGTTCTTTGCGCCGCGTTGCAAGGATGCATTATCAGTAAGATGATTGTTTGCTTCTTGCAGTTTAACGCCTTCCGAGGCAACAACGCCAAAAGAGAGTGATAACAATAGAAGTAATGCTGTTAAATTTTTCATCAATCCAAACTCCCTTTTACATTTTTTACTACCCGACTAATAACATTTTTTATGCCGTTGGGATTAGGTCGTATGGCAAAAAAAGAGCTTTTAAAAGCAGCGTGACCAATTTCAGTAGATCCTGCTTTTATTTTGGTAATTTCCTCAATTAATTCAGGCAAGTGCCCCAATTGTTCTTCAAGACTATGCGTTGTCGTTAAGCGCTTTGGTACCGGTTTAGTTTTTTCCCAGCGGGTATACAGCGGCATCAGCAGGAAGAAACCGAAGTAAATCGCAGTAAAAAAGCGAGCAACCAGGGTTGCTGTTGGTGTTGCCGGCTGCGTACCCAAATAACCCAAGGCTATAAAACTGATAACAAATAACGCTAAGGCCTTTTTGTAAATACCACCACGATAGCGTATTGATCTAACTGGGCTACGATCCAGCCACGGTAGTAAAAATAACACGACTATGGCTCCGCCCATGCCAATAACCCCGGCAAATTTATCGGGTATGGCTCTTAAAATGGCATAGAAAGGTGTGAAGTACCAAACGGGAGCGATGTGTTCTGGGGTTTTCATTGGATCAGCCGGGATAAAATTGGCGTGCTCGAGAAAATAACCGCCCATTTCTGGCATATAAAAAATCACTGTGGCGAAAAACAACATAAATACGCCGACACCGACCAGATCCTTGACCGTGTAATAGGGATGAAATGGAATGCCGTCGACAGGATGCCCCCAAGGATCTTTAGAATCCTTAATTTCAATACCATCAGGGTTGTTGGAACCCACTTCATGTAGTGCTACGATATGCAAAAATACCAGTAATACCAAAGCCAGCGGCACTGCAATCACATGAAATGCGAAAAATCGGTTCAGGGTTGCATCGGAAACCACATAGTCGCCTCTTAGCCATAGTGACAAATCATCGCCAATCACAGGAATGGCGCTAAACAGCGAGATGATCACCTGTGCGCCCCAGTAGGACATTTGGCCCCAGGGTAACAAATAACCCATGAAGGCTTCAGCCATCAAGGCGACAAACAGTAGCATGCCGAATATCCAGATCAGTTCTCTGGGATGCTTGTACGAACCGTACATTAAGCCTCTGAACATGTGCAGATAAACTACGATAAAAAAAGCCGAAGATCCTGTCGAGTGCATGTAGCGTATCAGCCAGCCCCAACTCACGTCGCGCATGATGTATTCTACGGAATCGAAAGCCAGTTTGGCGTCCGGCTTGTAGTTCATGGTCAGGAAAATTCCGGTCAGGATCTGATTGACTAATACCAGCAAAGCCAGTGAACCAAAAAAATACCAGAAATTAAAGTTCTTGGGCGCGTAATAATGCGCCATATGTTCATTCCACAGCTTGGTCAGCGGAAAACGTTGCAAAAACCAGTCGTTACATTCAGTTATACGGTCACGTTTCATGCGCTTTGTTCCTCTGCGGGTTCACCAATAATCAGCTGGGTATCGGTAATGTAGCGGTAAGGGGGAATTTCCAGATTGGTGGGAGCGGGTACGCCACGATAAACACGGCCAGCCAGATCAAACCACGAACCATGGCATGGGCAGAAAAACCCGCCTTTCCATTTATCACCAAGATCATTAGGCGCTATTTCAGGACGGAACGTGGGTGAACAACCCAAATGGGTGCATAAACCGACTGCAACAAGAATTTCCGGTTTAATCGAACGTTCCGGATTTTTACTGGATTCTGGTTGCAGGGATTCCAGGGAAAGCGGATCTCTGAGTTCACTGTCTAAGGTTTTTAAGGTTTCAAGAACCTGTGAGGATCTATTGAGTATCCAGACCGGTTTACCCCGCCAAGCGACTCTAATTAATTGACCGGATTCCATTTTACTGATGTCAACTTCAACTGGAGCACCAGCCGCCATAGCCTTGGCACTCGGCTGCATTTGAGCAAGAAACGGAACAGCTAAATAACCTGAGCCGACTGCGCCAACTACAGTCAAGGCCGAGGTTAAAAACTGGCGTTTGGATTGATCTACGCCTTTATTATTCATTATTTAAACTCTCCTGGTTAAGTCTGCGCTTCTTAAGGGCGCATTATTTTCTAGGCCAATATACCATTAGATCTTATAAGATTTGAAGCGCTTTACCGCAGATGCTGACGTTTGTTAGATATCAAGTAAGATTTTAGGTGGCATAAGTGCGCTTAACATCATGATAATATTGTTTTTTAATATCTTAATAGGGTGATTAAGTTTTTAGCATGTTAGGCGAGTTGCTGGAGCGCAGGCTGTTTGTTAAGGCATTTAGAAAGGCTGTATTTTCTTCTGGTTTGCCTAGGGTGACTCGCAGGCAATCGCTTAACAGGCCGCCCTGTGGGCTAAGGTTTTTGATTAAAACACCTTGTTTTTTTATGGCTTCAAAAATTTCAGTGCCCCTGTTTTTTGGCGTTTTAAATAGAATGAAATTAGCGGCGCTTGGATAGGCGGTAATGCCGTTCAGTATATTAAGCTGGTTAAAGACGACCGTCCGGTCAGCGCAAATCTGTTGGGTTTGTTGATCAAACAAGCTATGGTTAGATAGCGCAAAATTCACGCTGATCTGGGTCAGGCTATTGATATTATAGGGTAAACGTATTTTATGCAGTTGCTCGATGATGTTCTGTGGCCCCGCAAGATAGCCTAGGCGTAAACCGGCTAAGCCCAGTTTCGAGACCGTGCGCATGACCAGCAGATTAGGGTATTGCCCCAGGCTATTGATAAAACTGGCATTAGCAAAAGGAGCATAGGCTTCGTCAATCACTACCAGACCTTTTGAGGCTTTTATGATGTCTGTTATCGATGCATTGGAAAATAAATTTCCGGTAGGGTTGTTTGGGTAAGCCAGAAAAATGACTGAAGGCTGGTATTTTTCTATAGCATCCAGCATCGCCGGCAAATCCAGCTCAAAACTGTCTGGTTGCAACGGAATGCCGTGGTAGCTTAGCCCTAAGCAAAGACTAAGCTGCTTATACATGACAAAGCCTGGATCCGGTGCCAACACTGATGCAGTCGAAGGCATTGCCATCAGCAGTAACTGGATGATTTCATCGGAGCCGTTGCCCAGCAATACATCCAATCCTTCCCAACCCCCCTTTGTGGAAGGGGGGCAAGGGGGGATTGGATTCAAACGTTTGATGGTTGCGGTCAGTTGTCGCCCCTCAGGGTCGGGGTAGCGGTTCAACGGACAGTCTTTCAAAGTATCCAGCCAGTTCACCTTAATGTCTTCGGGCCAACTGTACGGATTTTCCATTGCATCGAGTTTAATTAAACCGGTCGCGTCGGCAACTTTATAGGCAGACAGTGCTAGGACTTCTTTACGGAAAATAGACATAAGGTTCAAGGTTATTTAATCCTGTATTCCGCAGAGCGCGCATGGGCGGTCAGGCTTTCGCCTCGCGCCAAGATAGAGGCGGTTTTACCCAGCGTATCGGCACCGGCTTTAGAGCAATTGATTAAACTGGTGCGTTTTTGGAAATCATAAACACCCAGAGGTGAAGAAAACCGCGCTGTACCAGAGGTCGGCAGTACATGGTTGGGGCCGGCACAGTAATCTCCTAGGGCTTCGGCGGTATAACGGCCCAGAAAAATTGCGCCGGCGTGACGAATATCTTTGCACAGGGTTTCCGGGTCTTCAACAGAAAGCTCAAGATGTTCAGGCGCAATCAGGTTAGCTATGGTTGCAGCCTGGTTTAAATCCTTAACCTTGATCAGCGCACCGCGCGTCGTCAGCGATGTTTTGATAATTTCGGCGCGTTCCAGGCTTGGCAATAAGGTGTTGATACTTTGTTGCACGGCATTCAGGAAACTCTCATCATCACTGATCAGTATGGCCTGGGCATTTTCATCATGTTCGGCTTGTGAAAACAAGTCCATTGCAATCCAGTCGGGATTGGTTTTACCATCGCAGATAATCAGAATCTCAGAAGGGCCGGCAATCATATCGATGCCCACTTGTCCGAACACCAGTTTTTTAGCGGTAGCGACATAGATATTGCCGGGGCCGACAATTTTTGCCACAGCGGGAATGGTTTGTGTGCCGTAAGCCAGTGCAGCAATAGCCTGTGCGCCACCGATGGTAAATACCCGGTCAACACCGGCCAGATAGGCGGCTGCTAGCACTAATAGATTGGTTGCTCCACCCGGCGTGGGCACAACCATGATCAACTCGCTAACGCCCGCGACTTTGGCCGGTATTGCATTCATCAATACTGACGACGGGTAAGCGGCTTTGCCTCCAGGCACATAAAGCCCGACACGATCCAGTGGGGTGATTTTCTGCCCAAGCACAGTACCGTCAGCCTCGGTGTAGTGCCAGGATTCGATTTTTTGGTGTTCGGCATAAGCGCGAATACGCTCTGCGGCTGTTTGCAGAGCCTGAGTTTGTTCAGTCGGCAAGCTATCCCAGGCTGCTTTGAGCGTTTCGGGCGCCAATTCGAGTTCGGATGCTTCCATAACCGCTCGGTGATCAAAGCGATTGGTGTAATCTATAACCGCCTGGTCGCCGTTGTTACGGACATCGGCAATAATGGTTAAAACCCGCTGATGAATTTCCAGGTCATCGGATTCATTAAAGGCCAGTAAGTCTTTTAATTGCCGATCGAAATCGACGAACGAGGCATCAAGTCGGGTGATATTTATTGACATAGTTTTAAATAGTGTAAGTTGGGTTAGCGGTAGCGTAACCCAACATTTAGACTTTCGTGGGGATTAAACGCGTCTTTTTGCCAGCGTTTTTTCAAACTGATCCAGCAGCGATTGTATGGCCTGATGCTTCATTTTCATCGCCGCTTTGTTGACCACCAGTCGGGAGCTGATGTTCATAATCAGATCGCGAGGTTCGAGGTCGTTGGCTTTTAGCGTATTGCCGGTATCGACCAGATCAACAATGCAATCGGCAAGACCTACTAAGGGTGCCAGTTCCATTGAGCCATACAACTTAATGATTTCTGCCTGTATACCTAAGCTTGCAAAATAACGTTGGGTTATTTTTACATATTTGGTCGCCACGCGAACCCGACCGGCAATTGGCGGTGCATCTTTATGTGCGGCCGTCATTAGCCGGCAACAGGCTATGTTTAAATCCAACGGCTCATACAGGCTTTCCGCACCGTGTTCCAGTAAGATATCCTTTCCGGCTATGCCTAAATCGGCGGCGCCATATTCAACAAAAGTTGGTACATCGGTGGCACGAATAATAACTAGCTGCACGTCATCACGGGTGGTTCGTAAAATCAGTTTTCGGCAGGTATTCGGATCATCAATCGGTGTGATGCCGGCTTCTGCCAGTAACGGCAGGGCATCTTCATAAATCCGGCCTTTAGATACGGCAATGGTTAACATAATAAAACCTTAATGTGGGACGCGGCGTATGGTCGCGCCCAATTGAGAGAGTTTTTCTTCGATATGATCATAACCGCGATCGATATGATAAATCCGATCAACCAAGGTATCGCCTTCAGCCACCAGTGCCGCGATAACCAGACTTGCCGAGGCTCTTAAATCGGTGGACATGACCGGCGCACCGGTTAGTTTTTTAACGCCGGTGCAAATCGCAGTATTGGATTCCAGGCGAATGTCGGCACCCATGCGCTGCAACTCCTGGATATGCATGAAGCGATTTTCAAAAACCGTTTCAGTGATAATCCCTACACCATCGGCGATTGCATTCATCGCGGTAAATTGTGCCTGCATATCAGTCGGAAAAGCCGGGTAGGGCGCAGTACGGACCGAAACAGCCTTCGGGTTTTTGCCGTGCATATCCAGGGTAATCCAGTCTTCACCGGTAGCGATGTCGGCACCGGCTTCAACCAATTTTTCCAGTACAGCATCGAGAATATCCGGACGAGTGTTTTTAAGCTTGATACTACCACCGGTAATGGCAGCGGCAATCAAATAAGTGCCGGTTTCAATACGGTCAGGCAAGATATCGTAGTGGATACTTTCAACGCCTAGTTTTTCAACGCCTTCAATGACCAGCACATCTGTGCCTATGCCAGTAATCTTGGCACCCATTTTGTTAAGAAAGTGAGCGAGGTCGGTGACTTCGGGTTCTTTGGCGGCATTTTCAATAATTGTCGTACCTTCGGCCAGGGTTGCCGCCATTAACAGGTTTTCGGTGCCAGTCACGGTGATCTGCTCCAGAACCAAGCGGCAACCCTTCAGTCTTTTCGCTTTTGCAATGATAAAGCCGTTTTCTACAACAATATCCGCGCCCATTTTTATTAGGCCATTAATGTGTATGTCCACAGGGCGAGAGCCGATGGCGCAGCCGCCGGGTAAGGATACATGCGCTTCGCCAAAGCGTGCCAGCAAAGGCCCCAAGACCAGAATAGACGCACGCATGGTTCTGACCAGTTCGTAAGGCGCGACAAAACTATTGATGGTGCTAGAGTCGACTTCGATGTTCATGGTCTCGTCAACGGTTAGATGAACGCCCATGCGGCCGAGCAATTCGAGTGTTGTGGTGATGTCATGTAGATGTGGGATGTTGCCGACACTAACAGGCGCCTCGGAAAGTAAGGTGGCAGCTAGTATGGGTAAGGCGGCATTTTTGGCCCCGGAGATGCGTAATTCTCCAGAAAGTCGTGCACCGCCGGTAATGATTAATTTGTCCATATATTTAACGTCAAAGGTTCAAAGTTCAAAGTGAAAAAGGCTAGGTATTTGTACCTTCATTAAAATGGCTGGCTTGATCAAAGCCGCTGAGTTTTGCAAGATTTAGCAATTGCTCTGGTATATTTTTGAAAATTATGTGTGTTCTGTTGTTCCTGGTATATTTTATCCATTCGATCATCAGCGCAAGACCTGCACTATCTATAGAAGAGACTCGCTCCAGATCAAGAGTGATTTCTTTGCTTGATCCGTTTAAAAATGAAAAAGATTTAAGGGTTTGTTTGTCGATGGTGGCAAACGTTAAATCACCTTCAATAATGAAGTGTTTGGGGCTTTTTTTAATAATATTTAGCGAACTCACTTTTTTTCTTCCGTCGATTTAAACAGGAATTGGCCTAGTGCTTTTTCAAGAATAATAGCCGATTGGGTAATTTCAATTTTACCCCCCTGTTTTAAAAAATCATCCGAACCGCCTGCTTCGAGGCTGATGTATTGTTCACCTAATAGACCCGAAGTGAAAATACTGGCGGTGGTGTCATCAGGTAATGTGTTGTATTGTGCATCGATATTCAGATGCACCACCGATTGGTAGGTTTTAGGATCAAAGCTGATCGCGCTGACTCTGCCAATTTTAACGCCAGCCGCTGAAACCGGAGATTTAACTTTCAAACCACCGGAGTTTTCAAAGCGGGCCGTAATCGTGTAACTATCCTGATTGGTAAAGGAACTTAAATTACTGACTTGCATTGCAAGAAAAAATAACCCGACGATGCCTGAGGCGACAAACAGTCCGACGATCGTGTCCTGGGTACGGGTGTGTTGCATGTTAATTATCTCCAAACATGAGTGCGGTCAGAATAAAATCCAGACCTAAAATACTGAAAGCTGAATTGACAACGGTGCGTGTGGTGGCTCGGCTGACGCCCTCAGAAGTCGGAATTGCGTCATAGCCTTCAAACAGTGCTATCCAGGAAGCGACAAAACCGAACACGATGCTTTTTATTATGCCGTTGAGTATGTCATCTTGAAAATCAATTTTGGCCTGCATTTGTGACCAGTAGGCACCCTCATCTACACCTAATAAACCTGAGCCTACTATTTGTCCACCGATAATGCCTACGGCGCTAAATAGTGCGGCTAGCAAGGGCATAGACAAAAAACCGGCCAAAAAACGAGGTGTGATAATACGCTTAATCGGATCTACCGCCATCATTTCCATGCCAGATAATTGCTCAGTTGCTTTCATTAAGCCAATTTCCGCCGTTAAGGCAGATCCGGCTCGACCGGCAAATAGCAGTGCGGCAACAACAGGTCCCAACTCTCTGACCAGCGAGGCGGCAACCATGACGCCTAGAGTTTCTTCTGCGCCAAAATCAGACAGGATGTAATAACCTTGCAGGCCCAGCACCATGCCGACAAACAGCCCCGAAATAGTGATAATCAGAAAAGACAATACCCCGACTGAATACATCTGGTTAAGCAGTAGTCTGGGACGCAGTAACACACTGGTTATGCCTGTAACAGTCTGTATTAAAAAATAAGTTCCCCGGCCGAGTTTAGTGAAACTGGTGCGGGTGTTTTTGCCCAAATGTTGTAGATATTCGATCATTTTGAATTTAGGTGCAAGGTGCAAGGTGCAAGGTTAAAATTTTTAACCATACCGTTTTCCGGTTGACAACAAGTCATCAACATAATCTTTGGCCGGATAGTGAAAGTGCGCCGGGCCATCCGCAGCGCCGGTCATAAATTGTTGCACCCAGTCGGATTCAGACTGTTCAATTTCTTTGGGCGTACCCTGACCGACAACTTTACCTTCTGAAAGCACATAAATGTAATCTGCTATCGCGGCTGTCTCATGTACATCATGAGAAACAATGATGCTAGTCAGTCCCAAAATAGTATTCAATGATTTGATTAGGTGAACCAATGCGCCCTTGGAAATCGGATCCTGGCCGGTAAACGGTTCATCATACATGATCATCATCGGATCCAGCGCAATGGCGCGGGCCAAGGCAATGCGTCTGGCCATACCGCCAGAAAGTTCATTGGGCATCAACTTGCGTGCGCCTCTTAAACCTACTGCCTGCAATTTCATCAGTACCAGCGTGCGTATCATTGATTCGGGAAGATGGGTATGTTCGCGTAACGGAAAGGCGACATTATCAAAGACATTCATATCCGTTAATAACGCGCCACTTTGGAACAACATACCCATGCGTTTGCGCAAAGCATAGAGTTCTGATCGACGTAAACGGTGTACATTGTTGCCGTCTACATTAATCGTGCCTTGCTCGGGAAACAATTGTCCACCGATCAGTTTTAACAGCGTGGTTTTACCGGTGCCGCTAGGTCCCATGATCGCGGTAATTTTGCCTCGCTCAAATTCTAGAGAAATATTGTTAAATATTTTTCTGTTGCCGCGAGAAAAAGACAAGTTTTGCACAGAAACCAGACTGTTTTGCAAAGAGACGCTGTTATCCATTACATAAAAATTCTAGTGTGAAGTTAACGCGCTATTTTCTACGACTACTCCCTGTTAAGTCAATCTATTGTGCCGAGTGCACATTAACTTGTGCTGCAAAGACCGACTGAAGGGTGTAAATGTGAGATATTTCGTATATTGTTTTCGATCGAGAACTAGTAAACAATCCCCGACCTAAAGGACGGGGCTTTATGGTAACTAAAATCGTTCCACATTAGGACGGCTTACAGCGCCCCTTGATAGGCTGAAAAGCCTGTCAAACTTAGCGATATTCGACGCCGCATTGACGTCGCTGTGGGATAAGT
>CANNNV010000073.1 GCA_947506155.1 Methylococcaceae bacterium | reverse complement strand
AGGTTTTTCAGTTAATGCCTTCGGGTAAACATATGGTTGGGAGAGATTTAGGACGATTAGGTTCGACGGCTTCGCTGCAGTACCGAGCTGCTGGATGAGTTTTTCATGAATCAGACTACAAAAAAACTAAAAACTGGAACATCGAGTGTAAACTTAATGCCATGATTAACTACCCTAAAAAACTGAGTATTATGACTGATTTTTAGGCTAATTTATATGCGGTTACCCTGAGCGAACCGTGAGTAACCATCGGCGATAAAATTAATTCATGAATAACAATAATTTCCGCCCCAACGATCTCTCTCATCATATTTTACCCAATTCTGCGACGATGGTGGGTGTCTGTATTATGGTTATCAGCATCGTTAAAACCATGACGCCGGATTTAACGAACTACCTGATTGATAAAGGCTTAGCCATTGACAGTCTGTTATTTATGATAAGCGCACTGCTTTCATTTTCATCGATTCGTTTAGAGCAGTCTACTGAACGGCTGGAGCGTTGGGCGGAAATGATATTTTTGCTTGGTTTGATGTCTATGACACTGATTACTGTCATTTTTTCTTTTGAAATTGTTTAATGTAAGTTTTACTTTTTTAACCGTCACCTGACTGGGGGACTGCAAACTTTCCCGTCATCCTTTCCCCGCTCACATTTTGAAAATTATTATATCGGTACGCTTAGCCTAAGCAGCGCTACATTCACCGGATTGTCGCGTAATCATATTTAAAATGAATATTTCAATTAAGCATTTTAATTATCTGGCCTAAATCCTGTTTCTGTTTTAGACTTGACGGCATGAACACGCCTAAACTCAAGCTAGAAAAAACCCGTGACCGCTTGTTAACCGCAGCCTGCCGAATCTTTGCCGAAAAAGGTTTTCAGGATGCGACGATAGCGAAAATCTGTGCGCAGGCGACAGCCAATATTGCCTCGGTTAATTATTATTTCGGCGACAAGGAAACGCTGTACCTGGAATCTTGGCGCTTTGCCTTTAACCGGGAGTTGCTGTTATATCCGCCCGACGGGGGCTTGATGATGGATGCCACCGCCGAGCAAAAGCTGGCCGAGCGAATTAAATCATTGATTTATCGTGTGGCGGACGAAAATTCCTATTCGTTCATGATTATACATAAAGAAATGGCCCAGCCCACCCGGTTGCTAGCCGATATTCTCGAAAAGGAAATCAATCCACAGCGGCTACAGATGTTTGTTTTACTGAAAGCGTGTCTAGGGCAACAGGCTAGCGAGCAACAGCTTCAATATTGTCACGCTAGCATCATGGGGCAGTGTTTTCAGTTATTGCGTTTAAAACAGATACACAGCGTCCGAGCTCAGCTGAGTCATCCGACTGACTTAAGCGACATCAAGGCCTTCGCTGAACATGTTGTGCAATTTTCGCTGGCCGGCATTCAAGCCATCCGTTCTCAATCTCTTGGTTAAAAAACTGTATTCATGAGTCAAGATAAGCGCCAAGAATTACCCCTGATTTCCGGTCGACGCAGAGCTTGGCTTTTGCCGGTTTTTTTGTTGGCTTTGGCTGTTGTCTCAGGAGGCTTTTATGTCCAGCATAGCTCGACAAAGCCCGCTGAGAAGTCAAGGCCGGGCGGTAAACATGATGAGCCAACGGCAGTGGCTATAGAGACGGCGAACAAGGCTGATTTCCCGGTTTATCTTAATGGTTTGGGCACGGTCACCGCGTTGCGCACCGTGACGGTAAAACCCAGGGTTGACGGCGAACTGGTGAAAGTAACGTTCAATGAAGGTCAGCAGGTTAAGGAAGGTGAGTTACTCGCAGAAATTGATCCGCGCCCTTTCCAGATCCAGTTGCAACAAGCCGAAGGTCAATTACTGCGGGATCTGGCTTTGTTGGAAAATGCCAGAATAGACCGTCAGCGCTATCAGACTCTGCTGGATCAGGATTCAATTTCCGCCCAACAAACCGTAACTCAGGAAGCGCAGGTCAAGCAGTATCAGGGCATCGTGGAAATGGACAAGGCTCAGGTTAATAACGCTAAACTACAACTGGGCTATGCCAGGCTGGTTGCACCGATAGCCGGACGGGTTGGCTTGCGCCAGATTGATCAGGGCAATATTGTCCATGCCAGCGATGCCAATGGCTTGGTGGTGATTACCCAGCAGCAGCCGATTACCGTTGTTTTTACCTTGCCCGAAGACCAGATACAGGCTGTGATACAGCGCTGGCATGCCAAGGAACCGGTCAGTATTGTGGCTTATGACCGGGCCGGTAAAAATAAGTTGGCCGAAGGCAAGTTGCTGGCGCTGGACAATCAAATTGATCCGACTACCGGCACGCTGAAGCTGAAGGCGCAATTTGACAATAACGAACACACGCTGTTCGCCAACCAGTTCGTCAATATCAAAATGCACCTGGATACGCTGAAGGATTCAACCTTGGTCTCCAGCGCCGCGATTCAACATGATGTCCAGGGCACTTTTGTCTATGTGGTTAAAGCCGATAAAACCATAGACTTGCGCCGGATCACCCTAGGCCCTACTGATGCCGACCGGGTGGTGGTATCTAGCAATCTTGCCGTTAATGAAACAGTCGTGGTGGAAGGCGTCGATCGGCTACGCGAAGGCAGTCAGGTTGATATTGCCAAAAAAGACGGTTTGACTGTCGTAGCGATTCCCGAGTCCAAAGCGGAAGGCAAATCGTATAAAAAAGACCGGCACTGAAGATGACAGAGTCAAACGCTAACTTGCCGGATTTTAATCCATCCCGGCTGTTCATTCTAAGACCGGTGGCGACTTCGCTGTTGATGGTCGCCTTGTTGCTGGTCGGTATTCTGGCTTATCGCTTATTGCCGGTTTCGGCGCTGCCGCAGGTCGATTACCCGACCCTGCAAGTGGTAACCTTGTATCCAGGCGCCAGTCCCGAGGTGATGACGTCGGTGATCACTGCGCCCTTGGAACGCCAGTTTGGTCAGATGCCCGGCCTCGCCCAGATGTCATCGACCAGTTCTGGCGGCGCATCGGTGATTACGTTGCAGTTCAATTTAAATCTGGATCTGGATATCGCCGAACAGTCAGTGCAGGCGGCGATTAATGCGGCCAGCAATTTTTTGCCTAACGATTTGCCGCAAGTGCCGATTTACAGCAAGGTCAATCCGGCCGACACGCCGATCATGACGCTCGCGATCAGCGCAAAATCCTTGCCCTTGTTCAAGGTCGAGGATCTGGTCGACACCCGGCTGGCGCAGAAAATAGCCCAGTTGCCGGGCGTCGGTCTGGTCGGTATCAGCGGCGGCCAGCGGCCTGCGGTACGGATACAGGTCAATCACAAGGCGCTGGCGGCTTATGGCCTGAGCCTTGAGGATGTGCGCAGCGTCATCGCTGCGGCCAATGTCAATCAGCCCAAAGGCATGTTCAACGGCCCGTTGCGCTCGGCAATCATCGATAGCAATGACCAGTTGCGCTCGGCGGAGGAATACCGGGAGCTGTTGGTTGCCTATCGCAACGGCGGGCCGGTGCGCCTATCCGAAGTCGCCCAAGTGGTGGATGGTGCGGAAAACGTGCGCCTGGCGGCCTGGGCTAACGACCAAGCGGCAGTGATCGTCAATATTCAGCGCCAGCCCGGCGCCAATGTGCTGGCAGTGGTTGATAGCATCAAGGAATTGCTGCCGAAATTGCAGGCAACCTTGCCGTTGAGTATCGAGGTTTTGCCGCTAACCGATAGAACTGTGACCATTCGTGCCTCAATCCGCGATGTGCAGTTTGAGTTGCTGCTGGCTATTGCGCTGGTAGTGATGGTGATTTTTTTGTTTTTGCGCAATGTACCGGCCACGATAATTCCTGGGATTGCGGTGCCGCTGTCGCTAGTCGGCACTTTTGCCGTGATGTACCTGGCCGATTTCAGCATCAACAACCTGACGCTGATGGCCTTGACCATCGCCACCGGCTTCGTGGTCGATGACGCGATCGTGGTGATCGAAAATATCTCCCGCTATATCGAGCGCGGCGAAACGCCGTTGCAAGCCGCATTGAAAGGTTCAAAGCAAATAGGCTTCACTATTATTTCGCTGACTTTTTCTCTGGTCGCGGTATTGATTCCGTTATTGTTTATGAGCGAGGTAGTGGGCCGATTGTTTCGCGAATTTGCGATTACGCTGGCGGTGGCGATCCTGATTTCTGCGGTCGTGTCGTTGACGCTGACGCCGATGATGTGCGCGAAACTGCTGCGTACCAAGAATGACCACGATGATGACTGGTTCGACCAACTGATTGCCGGTTATGGTCGTAGCCTGGAATGGGTGTTGCGGCGGCAAACCCTGACCATGCTGGTATTTTTTGCCACTGTCGCGCTGACCGTGGCGCTGTATGTTTTTATTCCCAAGGGCTTTTTCCCGATTCAGGATACCGGCATTATTCAGGGCATTTCCGAAGCGCCGCAAAATGTGTCGTTTTCGGCCATGGCCGAGCAGCAACAAAAACTGGGAAAATTGCTTCTGGACGATCCGGCGGTTGACAGTCTGTCGTCGTTTATCGGCGTCGATGGCATTAATACCACGCCGAACAGCGGCAGGTTCCTGATCAACCTGAAACCGCATCATCAACGAAATGAAAGCGCCACCGAGGTGATTGCTAGATTAAAAACCAAACTAACCGGACTGACCGGGGTGAGTTTGTATTTGCAGCCGGTACAGGATTTGACCATGGAAAACCGGGTCAGCCGCACCCAATACCAGTTCACCTTGGAGACGCCCGACGTCGAAGAACTTAACCGCTGGAGCGGTCTTCTGGTCGGCAAACTCTCCAGCCTGCCGACGTTTGACGGCGTAACCAGTGACGTGCAGGATCAGGGTCGCCAGGTTTATGTCAATATAGACCGCAGCACCGCCAGTCGCCTAGGCGTCACCACGGCCGCGATCGATAACACCCTGTACAGTGCTTACGGGCAACGCCTGGTTTCGACTGTTTTCACCCAGTCCAACCAGTACCGGGTAGTGCTCGAGGTTGATCCTGACGCGCAAAGCAACCCGGAAACGCTAAAAGACTTGCGCATTCCTTCCAGCAATGGCGTGCAAGTGCCCTTATCCGCTATCGCGCAAGTCTCGGAGCGGCCTACCTCGCTGTCTATCAATCATCTGGATCAGTTTCCAGTTGCGACGCTGTCCTTTAATCTGGCATCGGGCGCAGCTTTGGGCGATGCGGTCAACGCGATTGAGCTTGCCAAGCAGGAATTGGGCCTGCCGCTGAGCGTCCGCACCAGTTACCAGGGTGCGGCGCTGGCGTTCAAGTCTTCGCTGAACAATACCTTGTGGCTGATTCTGGCGGCCATTGTGACGGTGTATATCGTGCTCGGCGTATTGTATGAAAGTTATATCCACCCGATCACTATTTTGTCAACCCTGCCTTCCGCCGGGGTCGGCGCATTGCTGGCACTGCTGATTTCCGGCGGTGATTTAGGCATTATTGGCATTATTGGCATCATTTTGCTGATCGGCATCGTCAAGAAAAATGCGATCATGATGATCGATTTTGCGCTGGAAGCCGAGCGCAAACAGGGACTTTCGCCGGATCAGGCGATTTTTCAGGCCTGTTTGCTGCGCTTTCGGCCTATTTTGATGACTACCTTATCGGCTTTGCTCGGCGCCTTGCCGTTGATGCTGGGCACCGGCGTCGGCTCTGAGTTGCGCCATCCGCTGGGCATTACTATGGTCGGCGGTCTCCTGCTCAGTCAATTACTGACCTTATACACCACGCCGGTGATTTATTTATCGATGGATAGATTGGGGCGGCGGGTTAAGGCTAGGTTGAGTCTGAACTGATGAATCTGTCTGCGCTGTTTATTTACCGTCCAGTCGCGACCAGTTTACTGACCTTGGCCATTGCCCTGGTTGGCATACTGGCTTTTTTGAATCTACCGGTGGCATCGTTGCCGCAGGTGGACTTTCCGACTGTCAGCGTGCAGGCCCAGTTACCGGGAGGTAGCGCCGAAACTATGGCCGCTACTGTAGCCACCCCGTTGGAGCGGGCCTTGGGTCGGATCGCTGGGGTGACCGAAATGACCTCCAGCAGTTCCCAGGGATCTACGCAAATTACGCTGCAATTTGCGCTGGAGCGCGACATTAACGGCGCCTGCCGCGATGTGCAAGCAGCGATCAATGCCGCCGCCAGTCTATTGCCGAGCAGTATGCCCAATCGCCCCAGCTATAAACGAGATAATCCGGGCGACTCGCCGATCCTGATACTGGCGCTGACGTCCGAAAACCTCAGTCGCGGCCAAATGTACGATGTCGCTTCGACCATTCTGGCGCAAAAAATATCCCAAATTCCCGGTATCGGTCAGGTGCAAATCGGCGGTGCCGCTCTGCCTGCGGTGCGGGTTGAGCTAAATCCCAACGCATTGAATAAATACGGCATCGGTCTGGAGGACGTCAGAAATACCATTGTCCAGACCAATGTCACGCGGCCCAAAGGCATCCTGGAAGACGGCGCGCTACGTTGGCAGATTCAGGCCAATGACCAGGCCAGAAAAGCCGAGGATTACCGGCCGTTAATTGTCAGCTACCGTAAAGGTGCGGCGGTCAGAATTGCCGATCTTGGTGAGGTGGTGGATTCAGTCGAGGATTTACGCAATACCGGACTGAAAAACGGCAAACCGTCGGTGCTGCTGATCCTCAGAAAGCAACCTTTAGCCAACGTGATTGAAACCGTTGATCAGGTTCAGGCCTTATTGCCGCAATTGCGCGCCAATATCCCCAACACCATTGATTTATCGGTGGTGGTCGATAGGTCGCTGACGATCCGAGCCTCGATAGTCGAGGTTGAGCGCAGTTTATTGATAGCCATAGCGCTGGTAATGTTGGTGGTGCTGGTGTTTTTGCGGGATTTTCGCTCGACTCTGGTGCCTATTGTTGCGGTACCGGTTTCACTGCTAGGCGCCTGTGCGGTGATGTATTTTTTCAACTACAGCCTGAATAATCTGACCCTGATGGCCTTGACCATTTCCACCGGCTTTGTCGTCGATGACGCGATTGTGGTGCTGGAAAATACCAAACGTCACATCGAAAAAGGCGTTGCGCCGTTCAAGGCGGCGCTCTTGGGTGCCAAGGAAGTGGGCTTTACCGTGCTGGCCATGAGCGTGTCGCTGGTCGCGGTGTTTTTGCCGATTTTATTAATGGGTGGCGTGGTTGGCCGGCTGTTCAGGGAGTTTGCGGTCACGCTGTCGGCGGCGGTGCTGGTGTCGCTGTTGATTTCGCTGACGGTCACACCGATGTTGTGCGCACGCTGGCTGGGCAAGGAAACGCCGAAACATGGCCGGATTTATCAGGGCATAGGGTCTGTTTTTGACCGCTTGCAGCGCTTTTACGAGCGCAGCTTAGGCTGGGCATTACGCCACAGCAGAATCATGATACTGCTTTTGCTAGGCGTGATCGGTTTGAATGTGTATCTGTACACCGTGATCGACAAGGGTTTTTTCCCGTCCCAGGATGGCGGCAGATTGCATGGCGAGATTCAGACCGATCAAGGCACCTCGTTTTGGTCCTTGCAAAAAAAGCTGGCTGAATATTCTGAGCTGCTGCTGAAAGATCCTGCGGTTAGCCAAGTGGCGGGCTTTGGTGGTGCCGGTTCCGGCGGCAACAGCGCTAGAATTTTTGTCGTACTTAAAGCGCATGATCAACGCGACCCGATAGACCAAGTCATGAACCGTTTGCGTGACCAGGTCAAGCGCATACCCGGCGCCAGTCTGCATTTGACTCCGGCCCAGGAACTGCGTATTGGTGGCCGAACCTCGTTCGGTTCCTACGATTACGCGCTGCAATCCGACGATTTAACCCTGCTTAGGGAATGGCTGCCAAAACTGGTTACGGCCTTGTCCAAACTGCCGGAACTCGGTGACGTCAGTACCAACCAACAGGACCAGGGCTCACAGATCGGTTTGGTTGTAGACCGGGCAATGGCTGCGCGCTATGGCGTCACTCAGGCGATGATCGACACCAGCCTTAACAATGCGTTCGGCCAACGCCAGGTGTCGGTGATCTACAATCCGCTGAACCAGTATCGGGTAGTGATGGAACTGGCACCCGAATACTGGCAAAGTCCGGAAGCCCTAAAGCAGGTTTATATCAATGTGCCGGCCAAGGGTTTACCCTCAGGCGCACGTCAGGTGCCGTTATCGACGCTGGCCAGTTTTGCGCCGACCAATACACCGTTGTCGGTCAATCATCAAGGCCAGTTTGCGTCGGCCAGCTTATCGTTTAATCTTAAGCCTGGTGTTTCCCTGTCTACCGCCACCTTGCTGATCGAATCCACGATGCGTGACATCGGGGTGCCGAATGCGGTACAAGGCAGTTTTCAGGGTTCGGCCAAAGCTTTTAAGGAATCATTGCGCAACCAGCCCTGGCTGATTCTGGCCGCGTTGCTGAGCATTTATATCGTGCTGGGTGTGCTCTACGAAAGCACCATTCATCCGCTGACTATTTTGTCTACCTTGCCTTCGGCAGGCGTCGGCGCGTTGCTGGCATTGATGGCTTGCGGGGCGGAATTTAGCATCATTGCGTTAATCGGCGTGATTTTGTTGATCGGCATCGTCAAGAAAAATGCGATCATGATGATCGACTTTGCGCTGTATGCCGAACGGGAATTGGGTTTGGAGCCTCGCGAAGCCATTTTTCAAGCCTGTATGCTGCGTTTTCGCCCGATCATGATGACGACGCTGGCCGCGCTGTTTGGGGCCTTGCCGCTGGCACTGGGCAGCGGTTACGGTGCGGAACTACGCCAGCCGCTGGGAATTTCCATAGTCGGCGGCCTGGTTTTCAGCCAAATGCTGACCTTGTACACGACCCCAGTGGTTTATTTATATCTGGACAGGTTTCATCGCCGATTTTTTAACCGCACTGCTAAAATGCCTAAATCTTTATGACTTTTCGTACCACTTCTGCATTAACGTTTACGCTGCTAAGTCTGTCACTGCTGGGCTGTACGGTAGGCCCTGATTATCTGCGGCCAGCAACGGCAGTCCCCGTCAGCTTCAAGGAAATTAAGGGCTGGAAACAGGCGCAGCCGCTGGATAACCAGTTGCCTGGCAAGTGGTGGGAAGTGTTTGAAGATAGTCAGCTGAATGCGCTGGAACAACAGGTTGATCAGGCTAACCAGTCTATAGCCCAGGCCGAAGCCCAATATCGACAAGCCCAAACGCTGGTGCAGTCTGCCGCCGCCGCCTATTTCCCCACCGCCACCGCGACCACAACCGTCAATCGCTTTCGTGCAGCCACCGGTCAAAGTGTGGCTGTTTCCGGGGTCAAGTACCTGTTCGGTGGCGCGGTAAGCGCTCTCTGGGCGCCGGATTTATGGGGCGGCGTGCGCAGGCAGGTTGAAGCCAGTGAAGTCAGCGCCCAGGCGAGTTTCGCTACTTTACAGGGCTTGCGCCTGACAACCCAGGCCGCCCTGGCGCAAAGTTACTTTCAATTGCGGGTGCTGGACGCGCAAATAAAACTATTGAACGAGACCGTAGCGACGTATGACAAAACCATCCGGATTACCCAAAACCGTTACGCGGCTGGCATAGTCGCCAAAACCGATGTCGTCCAGGCCGAAACTCAGCTTGAGTCAACGCGGGCGCAGGCTATCAATCTTGGTGTACAGCGGGCGCAACTTGAACACGCGATCGCCGTGCTGATAGGCAAGACGCCGGCCGAACTCAGTATTGCCCTGGCGCCGTTGAACACCTTGTTGCCGGCGATACCGGCCAGTCTTCCTTCCCAGCTTTTAGAGCGCAGGCCCGATATTGCCGCTGCCGAGCGGCTGGCGGCGGCGGCCAATGCGCAAATAGGCGTGGCCAAGGCGGCTTATTTTCCTAACCTTAATCTTGCGGCATCCGATGGCCAACAGGCTACCTTGCTGTCAAACTTGTTGACCAGTGGAGCCAGGTATTGGGCGCTGGGGCCGGCGGCGTTCGCTATTCCATTGTTTGATGGTGGCGCGCGTGGCGCACGTATGCAGCAAGCTGTAGCGGCGTATGATGCCAGCGTCGCGGCTTATCGCCAGACAGTGCTGGTCAGTTTTCAGCAGGTTGAAGATAATTTGGCTGCCTTGCGTATTTTGGAGCAGGAAGTAGCCATTCAGAATAAGGCGGTAGCTGCCGCGCATCAAGCGGTTCAGTTAACAACCAACCAATATCAGGCGGGTACGGTCAGTTATCTGAATGTGATGGTTAACCAAGTAGCTGCGCTTGCCAATCAGAAAATCGCCGTTGATCTTCAGGGACAACGGCTGAATGCCTCGGTGCTGCTGGTTCAAGCTCTGGGTGGCGGCTGGAATGTCGCCGCACTGCCGACTCAGGATCAGGCAGGCGGCGAGGTCAAGTGGTCCCAGTTTCTTCCGATTCCACTGAAGTAAACGCGCATCGCCTCATGTCAAAAAAACATCAAGAACCGCTGCTGTTAACGCTTAAACCTTCGCGAAGATTAAAACAGCTGCTGGTCATTATGCACGCCCTGGCGTTGGGTTCCAGCCTGGCCGCCGCTTTAACTATTGCGGTCAAATTGGCGTTATGGGCAGGGCTTTTAGTACATCTTGGTTTTATGCTCAGACATATTAAAAGCCAGCAACACATCCTCAAACACACGGAAGAATTCGGCTGGGAACTCTCCGATGGTGCTGACTTTGAGTCGATACAAATTCTGGATTCAACCGTCATCAGCACTTTTGCGATATTTTTACATTTCAAAACCAGCAAAAAACAATCCCTGTTGATCATCAGTGATGCCTTAACTGACGATGATTACCGGCAGTTAATCGTCAGACTGAAAACCCAGCGCGAATGAATTCGCGCCCACAGGTCAACCAACTATCACTCAGTTTCCAAGCCATCCACTCGTTGAAAACCTCGGGGCAAGGCCATGCCGCGCTTGGCTCTGTCGCTGGAATAATGCGCTATGTCGGCATTTTTAAGCGTCAAAAAACGCTTGCCGGCAATAATTTTTAATGCTCCGTTTTCAGGCAGGACTGCCATTGCAAGTACAAAGTCTTTTTCAGCCTTCAAATCGACTGTTGGAATTTGAATCAACTTGTTACCCTTGCCTTTCACCAGTGCTGGCAATTCCGCCGCCGGAAAAATCAGCAACCGGCCTTGCAAGCTCACCACCGCCAGCATGTCGGACTCACTGCGCAACAACACCGGCTTCAATACTTTGGCACCTTCGGGCAAGGTGATCAGCTGTTTACCGGCCTTGTTTTTACTTAATAACTCCTTGAGCTGAACCCGGAACCCATAACCGTAATGACTCGCTAGTACATACCAGTCATCGGGTTGACCGGCTAACAGATGTAAAAACAGCGCTCCTGCCGGCGGATTGAGTCGTCCGGTCAACGGTTCGCCCTGACTTCTGGCCGAGGGCAAATCGTGCGTAGACGTGCTATAAGCCCGACCGGTCGAATCCAAGATATAAATAGGCTGGGTAGTCCGGCATTTGACCGCATCGAGAAAGCTGTCGCCGGAACGGTAATTCAGGCTGGCAACGTCGATGTCATGGCCTTTTGCGGCTCTGATCCAGCCTTTTTCCGACAAAATAACCGTCAACGGTTCATTGCTGATTAAGGCGGTTGTTTCCAGGGCTTGGGCGGCAACTCTGGCAACAATCGGCGAACGGCGATCGTCACCGTATTTTTCAGCATCACGCACTAGCTCTTTTCTGATCAGGCGATTGAGCAAACGCTCCGATCCCAGAATTTTTTCCAGCGCGGCGCGTTCTTGTTCCAGCTCATCCTGCTCGCCGCGAATTTTCATTTCTTCAAGCTTGGCCAGATGCCGCAGCTTCAAGTCCAATATCGCTTCAGCCTGGCTATCACTAAGGCCAAAGCGCTGCATCAGCACTGGCTTGGGCTGATCTTCCGTGCGAATAATCGCGATAACTTCGTCAATATTCAGATAAGCAATCAGCAAGGCATCGAGAATATGCAGGCGCGCCAGCACCTTGTCCAGCCTATATTGCAAGCGTTTACGCACGGTTTCGGTACGAAATGCCAGCCATTCAACCAAGATGTCCCGGAGGCCTTTCACCTTGGGTCGGCCATCCAGACCGATCATGTTCATATTGACGCGATAGCTTTTTTCCAGGTCGGTGGTCGCAAATAAATGCGACATGACCTCATCGGCATCGATCCTTTTGGAACGCGGAATCACCAGCAAGCGGGTCGGATTTTCATGATCGGACTCGTCGCGCAAATCTTCGATCATCGGCAGTTTTTTCGCCAGCATTTGCGCGGCAATCTGTTCTAGCAATTTAGCGCCGGAAACCTGATGCGGCAACGCGGTGATCACGATATTACCGTCTTCTTGCTCATATTTGGCGCGCATTTTTATTGAACCACCGCCACTGAAATACATTTTCTGTATATCGTCAGCCGAGGTGATAATTTCCGCATCGGTCGGATAATCCGGGCCTTTGATATGCGTGAACAGGGTTTCCAGGGTACTGCGGGGATCATCCAATAACTGGATGCAGGCACTGGCGACTTCGCGCAAATTATGCGGCGGTATGTCGGTCGCCATGCCGACTGCTATGCCCATGGTGCCGTTCAACAGAATATTCGGCAGCCGCGCAGGCAATAACACCGGCTCTTTCAGTGTCGCATCAAAATTATCCGACCACTCGACCGTACCCTGGCCCAGTTCGGTTAACAGCGTTTGCGCATAAGCAGTTAATCGAGATTCGGTGTAACGCATCGCGGCAAAGGATTTAGGATCATCTGGCGAACCCCAGTTGCCCTGCCCGTCCACTAAGGGATAACGGTAGGAAAAGTTCTGCGCCATCAATACCATCGCTTCATAACAGGCAGAATCGCCGTGCGGATGATATTTGCCCAATACGTCACCGACTGTTCTGGCCGATTTTTTAAACTTGGCCGTCGCGGTCAAGCCCAGCTCGGACATCGCAAAAACAATCCGCCGCTGTACCGGCTTTAAGCCATCGGCAATATGCGGTAAAGCCCTATCCAAAATCACGTACATGGAATAATCCAGATAGGCTTTTTCGGCAAACTCCTTTAACGGCAGCTGTTCGTAGTTCCCTTGTATAATCATGTCAATTTTACTTTTCTCGTTCTCAAGTGCACGGTGGTTCCCAAGTCAGAGTCTGGAAACAGGTGGAATAATTTGTCTTATTATACGCATAATCATTTACGCTGTTTAATTGCCCAGGCTACATCGGCCGCCTGCCGGTTTTCTTTCACATCATGCACTCTGAATATCTGCACCCCGGCCATCACGCCTAAAGCGGTAGTCACCGCAGTAGCGGTAACCAGTTCCGAAGCCTCAGTCACCGCACAAATCGTTCCCATAAAGCGCTTGCGACTGGTGCCTAATAATACCGGAAAGCCCAAGGCCACCAGGCTGTCAAGGTGCGCAAGCAGATCGAGATTGTCCTGCTTGCGCTTGCCAAAACCGATGCCCGGATCAATGGCAATATGTTCTTTTTTAACCCCGGCCTTTAACGCCGCAGCGATATTGTCATTCAACGCCTCAATAACCTCCTGCACCACCTGCTCATAATACGGGTTATCCTGCATGGTTTTGGATCGCCCAGGACTGTGCATCAAAATAATCGGCGCACCGGTTTTAGCCGCCAGCGTCAAGATAGCAGGATCGGCTCTGCCCCCGGAAACATCATTGATAATATTGGCCCCGGCCTCCAGCGCCACTTTGGCCACCACGCTGGACGTCGTATCGATGCTGATCAAAACATGCTGCGCCATTTGCCGGATTGCCAAAATCACCGGAACCACCCGCTGAATCTGCACGCTGGAGCTAACCGTTTCCGCGCCGGGACGGGTGGACTCGCCGCCAATGTCAATAATATCGGCGCCTTCGGACAGCATCAATTCAACCTGCTGTAGCGCAGAATCCAGGCCTGCGTATTTTCCACTATCGGAAAAGCTGTCCGGCGTAATATTTAAAATCCCCATAATCAGCGGGCGATTGATATTAAAGAACATTCCCTAAAAACTCCTGTACGCGAAATTGGTGTATTGGTTTCATCAGAAAAGCTCCAGGAGACCCCGCCCTTCAGGGCGGGGATGAATGGTGTGCTTTTGACCTTGATTTTGCATTGTTTCTGTCCTATAATAATCATATATGAAAAGGACAATATCTATCAAGCTCGACCCAACCACAGAACAAAGCGCCCTTATGGATGCTTTGCAAGCTGAATTTGCTCGTGCTTGTAATATTGTTGTTGAGTTTTCTGCTCCCGTAAAATGCTCTAACCGTGTGGCATTGCACCATCTTTGCT
>CANNNV010000072.1 GCA_947506155.1 Methylococcaceae bacterium | reverse complement strand
GCTGTATCTAAATCAGTTACAAAGGTTTTTATAAAGTGTGCCGGCTCGTGTATCAACATAATGCTGAAATACGCGGAAGCTTACACTGATTAGCTTACTCGTTTTCCAGTTATTTTTCTAAGCTTAAAAACTGGAACATCGAGTTATAGCAATCACAAGTCATTGTAACAAGTAGGGCTATTATGAAGCAAGTAGAACTTCGGGCCATGAATAGAGGGCGGGAGCGTAAAAGGGCAACCGCATTTGACTTTAAAATTTAAATTAAAATCAATAATTTACGTTTTTTTTGCATGATTTTTTAGAGGTTTTTGTTGTTTTAATCAATTGATTGTAAATAGCTTTAATTTATATGCGCTCACCTTGGGGGCGTAATAGAATAATTTTCTGTGGGGCTTAAACCAGGCATTAGTTAATCACCGCCGCTAACAATTGCTAAACTTCCTTAAGGAAATGCACACGAATTCATTGTTATTTCATGCTCGTTTTTAAGTTGCTTTAGAAATATCATTTGTACCACCGACCGCTCGGCTTGAGGCTTTCATCAAGGCAATTCTTAACGCTCCCGTAAGACTAGTCCCCAAGCCAAGTCTCACGGCCAAAGCGGGTACTAAAATCATTGATGCGACCACTAAACCAGTCCCTAGTAACAAAGAGCCATTATTATTTTTAATTTTTGTGTGTGCGGATTGCTGATTCATTTTTCACCTCTGCTATATGTAAGTAACAAAACATACGAACTTATAAGCACGATCAATACCAATTATATAACAAATTGATTTATTTATATAAATTTATATATTCAATCCATGTACAATCACCAAACTGTGTGATATAGCACAATTTAATAAAATATTAGGTTATATGACCTGGTTTTGCCTGCCTTCTATTTGACTTGTGAAAATATACAATAGGTATAAGCTGTTTTTGTTATATTCTCAACAATATTTCGTATCACCAGGATGGCAGCTTTTACTCACGCCAGCCCACACCCTTTTTAGCAACACATCAATTAAAATGACGCCTCATTCCGGTCTACCAATCATAACCACAGGTCACCCATACGAAGCGGCCGAACAGCTTAATAGGCAATGCCACTGCGTGTCGCTCAATCGAGAAGCCTTGCGTATAGAATTAGATAATAGCGATCTGTACCGAATGATCGTTGAAGAGCGGCCCCATCTTTTTGCCAAATCGGTGGTATTTGTCAGCAATACCGACATACAAAGACAGCGTGACATTATTGCTGCCGTTGAACGTGTTATCGTTTTGCCCGGATATCAAGAACGTGTCCTTGCTTACGCGCCTGATGTGGCAAAATTTATTCCAAAGGCGCACAGCGTTTTTTTTGGTTATGACTTTCACCTAAGTACCTCAGGGTCACAATTGATTGAAGTAAATACCAATGCTGGAGGCGCATTACTCAATATCCTAGTGGCTCGTGCGCAAAATCTCTGCGCTGATCTTGCTGTGGACGGAACAACAAATGCCGATGTTGAGCAAGCATTTATAGATATGTTTGTTGAAGAGTGGCAGGCAGAGAGAGGTCAGCAGCCTTTGCGCTCAATTGCTATTGTCGACGAGAACCCGGAAACTCAATATATGCTACCGGAGTTTATATTGTTTAAAAAAATGTTCGAGCGACATAACATCGCTGCTTTTATTTGCGATCCATCCGAACTTGTATTTCATCATCAGGCACTTTGGCAAGGAAATCAGCGTATCGATATTGTTTACAATCGACTCACAGATTTTGGCCTAGCAGCCAACGCCTATCGGTCTTTACTTGAAGCTTACCAGGCTGGTGCTGTTGTCGTTACCCCTCATCCACGAGCCCACGCACTTTACGCCGACAAAAGAAACTTGGTGTTACTGACTGATGAAGCCGTACTGACAGATATTGGCGTTGATGCAAAAACCAAAGCCATACTACTTACCGGCATCGCCCATACCGTTACGGTAAGTCCTGACGACACTGAAAGACTGTGGGCGGACCGGAAACATTTATTTTTTAAACCCGCTAAAGGTTACGGCAGTAAAGCAGCCTATCGTGGCGACAAACTGACTCGGCGGGTTTTTAGTGAAATTTTGCAGGCGGATTATGTTGCTCAAAGACTGGTGCAACCAAGCGTACGACAATTAGAAATAGAAAAAAAAATCGTTGAGTTCAAACTTGATCTGCGTCATTACGTTTATAAAGGTCAGACACAATTAATAAGTGCCCGTTTATATCAAGGACAAACAACCAACTTTCGCACTCCCGGCGGCGGCTTTGCCCAAGTTATAGTCATCGTGTAATGGAATTTGAAGCGCAAACACTGATGAATTTATCCGCGATTAAAAGCTGCCTCAGGTTTTGTTTATTCAGTGGATTAATAATCCTCTCAGGGTGCGCCAGTGTTTCTGACATCAAGCCTGTTGCAAACTATTCGACGACAGTCAGTTACGCGTTGAGCTTGAGGGGGGCACCTTATCATTATGGCAAAAGTTCACCCGAGGAAGGATTTGATTGCAGCGGCTTTGTTCAACATGTCTACCAACATCAGGGTATAGCATTGCCTCGCACCTCCAAAGGCATGGCCCAATCATTATTACAAGTCCCGAAAAATGAGCTGCATTCCGGCGATCTGGTGTTCTTTAATACCGATGGTCACCCCTATTCCCATGTTGGCATTTATGTTAATAATGATAATTTTATTCATGCGCCTAGCCAGCGCACTGGGAAGGTGTTGGTGTCTAGCCTTAAAAATAAGTATTGGGAAAGCCGATTCAGCTGTGCACGCCGTCCATAAAATTTTTGATTTATTTCAAGCGTACAGCCTGCAATTATTCGGTATTATAAAGAGGCGTTGCTGAAATACGCTCATCAATCTGCTGTAAAATTCCCAAATAAACGGGGCTATTTATTGATTCAAAGCGTTGTTTAAAATCAGCCTCATTCATGTGTTCAGGTAAATCTCTGGGATCGGGCATAAAATCACTATAATCTTTTATTTTCGACATCACCCGTTGTAGTTTTCGTGCATTTTCTGATGAGGAGGTTGCCATTTCACCAAAGCGGATACCTGCTTTGTCGGCTGCTAAATCAATGAAACTGAAGCCGCTGCCACCTTGCGCATCGCTTAATTCCTTTTCCTCACCGAGAATTTTAGCCGCCTGCTTGTTTATCGATACGGTAAGCGCAGCTGACCCTATAAAATGTTGTGCCAAATCGATACGTTTATATAAAAAAGCCGCGTACTGTTGGCCGATAGGCGACATAGACTCGGGTGTTGCCAGGAGTTTACGGGTTTCTTTTTTATTAACATAGTCGTTAATTGTGGTAATCACATCTCTATTTTCATCTATCGCAGTTTCTAATGTTGAGCGCTGGAGAGCCATTTCAAACAAAGGTTGCAACAATTCCGCCAGCGACAAGCGCCACTCTGGATCATGTTTAGCAACGATCTCAGCCAATTTTTTCTGATAAATATTCAGCGTAGAATTATCCGGCGTTTGGGTCAGGAAGTTTCGCGCCTGGATTAAAATGTCCTTGTTGGGATAGTAGGTAATAATGAGTTTCTCGGCGTCAATTTTAACGGCTTTAATGGGCCGGGTTGCCAGAATGAAATAGTTATTCAACGAGGAATGCTGAATAAGATTATCGATAATCCAAGCGGCTAACTTTGCCGGCAGTAAGAGTATTCCGGCTTTAAATTTGGTTATGGTGGGTAAGTCATTACCTTCAACATTACCTAATCTAAAGGTAATGTTGACATATTTCCCCAAATTATTTTTAGGCAAGGTCATGGTCACAACAAATTTCAGTTTATTTTCTTTTAGTGAAATATGAACGGCACTTTTACTATACCGATTTAACAAATAATTGCCTGCCAGATTGAGATCGGCTTCAGTTAATTCAATAATGCCTATTTCATCAGGTTTAGTTTTAGAGCCTTCATACAAGATTTTTTTCGCCCGAATCAAATCTTCACGGGTAGGCGACCATCCCACTTCAAGTTCGGGTTGATTGCCCACGCCAAAGAAAACCAGCATCACACATAGAATTATGAAGACACTGAAAAAATAAAATAAAACATTACCTAAAATTCTCATCTGCAACCGTTAAGAAAACTCCAATTTGAACCCTGCCGCTTTTAAACATTCAGCTTCCTGTATCAAATCGGCATGAGTCAACGGCGCCATTGCCAGCCAATGATCGGGAAAGCTCAAGCAAATTTTTGAGTGTGTTAACGACATGTTGAAATTAGCTAACGCTTGTTCCTGGCGATTGCGGTGCAGCAATACCGCCAAACGCAAAATAATTGTCAGATTAACTGCGTCAACATTCCACGGGATGGGTAAGTTGTTGAAAGGTGAGCGTGAAAATTTTCGTCGATGCGCTTTTACAATCGTTGACAATAAAACCTGATCCTGCCTAGAAAAACCGGCAAAATCTCCATTTTCAATAACATAAGCGCTGTGTTTATGGTAGTGACTGTGAGCAATATCCTGACCAATTTCATGCAAGTCCGCCGCCCAGTTTAAAACCTGTACAACGTGTTCACAATTAGTTGCACAAAAATCATTACCCAGCTGATTGAGCATATAGCTGATCGTTTGTTTAATTCGGGAGGCATGTTCTTTATCTATATGATAACGCTTGGCCAAATCCTGAACGGTTGCGGAGCGAATATCATGGTCATAAATTCGGCCCAGCAAGTCTTGAATAAGACCTTCTCTAAGCGCACCATCCGAAACAGTCATTTGTTCAATACCGAGACTTTTGAAGGTGGCGTAAACAATAGCTACGCCACCGGCAAATACCGGCAGGCGCTCAGGATTAAGCTCGGGCAACGCCAATTGATTAATATGGGTGCATTGATTAATATGAGCAACTAATTTTTCCAGGGCCGCCCGGGTTATGCCATTATTACTCCAGCCTTTAGCTTTAAGCACCTTATCAATAGAGCGTAAACTGCCGGATGCACCGATCGCTTCGTCCCAGTTGTTGTGCTGAAACTGTTTTTGGATAGGTTCCAGCTGCTGCTGTGCAAACAAACTTGCCTGAATGAATGCAGCCTTGGATAGTTTACCATCGCTAAAGAAAGCATTACTGACCAACACACAACCCATCGGTGTGCTTTCTTTGACTCTGGCGGTCTCACCTGACCCTATGATATATTCGGTACTGCCTCCACCTATGTCCATCACCAAGCGTAAGTTAGCGTTACTGCCCAAACTGTGAGCTACGCCCTGATAGATTAAGCGGGCTTCTTCTATGCCGGAAATAATATGAATAGGATGATTTAGCGCTATTTCAGCTTTATCCAAAAACTGTTGCGCGTTTTTAGCCATGCGCAAAGTGCTGGTGCCAACGACCCGAACACTTTCTGGCGAAAAATTGCGGATTCTTTGGCCAAACCGCTCCAGGCATTCCAACGCTCTTTCCTGAGTATGGATATTAAGGTGGTTTTTTTCATCCAGGCCGGACGCCAGCCTGACCATCTCTTTAAGACGATCTAAAGTTTGTAAATTTCCATTCGTTAAACTACAAACAATCATGTGAAAGCTGTTGGAACCCAAGTCTACAGCGGCAACAATTTCAGGAGGTTTCTTCAGCACGAGTAATCCAATTGTGTCTAGGTAATGTGTTAATATCTTACAAGGTTAAAGGTTCAAGGTTAAAGGTTCAAGGTGTTTTTTACCTTAAACCGTTAACCTTGCGCTTTTTACCTCAAACCTTAAACATTAAAACTTCAAAGTATGAAAGCATTATCTCTGTGTAATCTCAAGAAAATTTATAATAACGGTTTTGTAGCCTTAAAAGGTATTGATCTGGATGTTGAGGCAGGGGATTTCTTTGCCTTGCTCGGACCCAATGGCGCCGGAAAATCAACCGCTATCGGCATTATCAGTTCACTGGTCAATTCCACTAGCGGCTCAGTTAGCATTTTCGGCCATGATTTAAAACGTGAGCAAGGCCAAGCTAAAAGCTGCATTGGTCTAGTTCCGCAGGAAGTCAACTTCAACCAGTTTGACACGGTCAAAAGTATAGTGCTCAATCAAGCCGGTTATTACGGCATGCCGCGTAAACTTGCCTTACAGCGCACCGAATATTGCCTTAGACAAATGGATTTATGGGACAAACGCGACACTGTTTCCAGGCGCTTGTCGGGCGGCATGAAGCGCAGGGTCATGATAGCCAGGGCATTGGTGCATGCGCCCAAGTTGTTGATACTCGATGAACCGACCGCAGGCGTCGATATAGAAATCCGGCGATCCATGTGGAAAATGATGCAGGAAGTCAATCAACAAGGCACAACGATCATTTTAACCACACATTATCTGGAAGAAGCCGAAAGTCTGTGTCGCAATATCGCGATCATCAATCATGGACTGATAGTGGAAAATTCCGATATGAAAAGTCTACTGGCCAGACTGCATGTTGAACATTTTGTCCTGGATCTAGCTCGGCCTATTGCTACGGTGCCGGTAATCGAAGGTTGTCAAATTGAACGCGTGACCGATCTGAGTCTTACCGTTGCAGTACCCAAAGAACATGGACTGAACAAGCTGTTTGCTCAATTGAGTGCGCAGAATATCGAAGTCCTCAGCTTGAAAAACAAGACCAATCGGCTGGAACAATTATTTATGGATTTGGTAGACGCAAATCCCGTAGGCTCAAAACCAGCAGGTGCCAAATGATAAATTATTCGATAGCTTTTAAAACCATTGTTATCAAGGAAATATTTCGCTTCATCAGGATCTGGCCACAAACCTTGCTGCCGCCAGCCATCACCACCGCGCTGTATTTTTTAATATTCGGCAAGTTGATTGGCGACCGCATAGGCACCATCAGCGGGGCAAACTATATGGACTATATCGTCCCCGGCATTATTTTAATGTCGGTGATCAGCCATTCCTACGCCAATGTCGTGTCTTCGTTTTACTCGACCAAGTTCCAGCGCAATATTGAAGAATTGCTAGTTGCGCCGATACCCAACTGGGTAATCCTGAGCGGCTATGTAAGCGGCGGTATTATTCGCGGCTTACTGGTTGGGATTGTGGTAGCGTTAATATCGATGCTATTTGCTGAAATCAAAATCAATCATGTTGGCATTACGCTATCCATCGCGTTGCTGACCGCCACTGTCTTTGCGCTGGCCGGTTTTATCAATGCCATACTCGCAGAAAGTTTTGACGATATTTCGATCATCCCAAATTTTGTCTTAACCCCATTAAGCTATCTGGGCGGAGTTTTTTATTCGACCGATATGCTGCCCGGTATTTGGCAGATTATTTCGAAGGGAAATCCTATTTTATATATGATCAATGCCTTTCGTTATGGCTTTATAGGCGTGACTGATGTCGATATTCAGCTGACGTTTATCATTACCGGTGGCTTTATTATTACCTTGATAGTATTTAGTCTATACCTTCTGCACAAAGGTATAGGGATTAAAAGTTAACTCAACCCTATTGGCAATGTAAAGCAAAAGCTGGCGCCTTTCCCATCTTCACTCACACAGTTGAAATTACCATTATGGGCTTCTATCAGTGAACGACTGATAGACAGTCCCATGCCCATGCCATCTTTTTTGGTGGTATAAAAAGGGTTTAATATTTTTTGTTGCTGCTCTTTATCAAGTCCCGGCCCATTATCGGTCACTGTCACTTGTAGCATATTGCCGGGGATCAAATGGCTTTTGATGATTATTTGCCGTTGTTCCATTACGCCAGCTAAGGCATCAATACTGTTGCGTATTAGATTGATCAGTACTTGTTCAATTTGAATTTGATCAATATGGATAGACGGCATATCTTGTTGTAACTCCAACGTTAATTTTATGCCACTTGCGTTAAGTCCATCAGCACACAGACTGGCACACTCATCAATCAAACTACCCATGTCGACGGTAGATCTTTGTTGGGTTTTGGCTTTACAAAAACCTTTCATGCGATGAATTATTTTCCCTGCCCTTAACGCCTGAACCTGCGTTTTAGCAATCACCTCAGCGAGCTTTATCAGGTCAGGATGTTCAGCTTTAATCAGATTCAAACTCACTTGAGTATAAGTAGTAATCGCAGTCAAGGGTTGATTAACTTCATGAGCAATACCGGAGGCCATTTCTCCCATCAAACCAAGACGAGTGACGTGAGAAAGTTGCTCTAAATGAGCTTGATTTCGCAAGTCCTGGTTCTTACGCTCAGTGATGTCCTGAGCACTTCCCACTATGCGTTGAATATCATGCTCTGCATTGTATTGTACTTCACTGGTGGCGCAGATATGGCGCACCTCGCCATCGGACCGGATGATACGAAAATTTATTTCTTTCTTTATCTCCGGCGTCTTATTGTTCTTTATCGAATAATTTATTAGGGCTCGATCATCAGGATGGACTAACTTTATAAAGGCCGCCGGTGTATGCTCGAAGTCCTCTTGGCTAATTCTATGAATGACGTACATTTCTTCCGACCAGATCAGAATATTGGTGCTCGTATTAATAGACCAACTGCCAATGTGGGCAATACGCTGCGATTCAGAAAGCATGCGCTCTTTTTCCTCTAAAATCACCTCTATCTGTTTACGTGCAGAAATATCGGCATGGGTGCCAATAATCCGTAGAGGTTTGCGGTTTTTATCGTAAGTGACCGCCATGCCCCGACTCATAATCCACTTGTAACTGTTATCCTTGCAGCGTAGACGATATTCAACAACGTAAATTTTAGTAATCCCATCCTGATAGTCTTGCAATACGTCTGCAACACGTACCCGGTCATCAGGATGAATACTGTCTAGCCATTGCTGTCGGGTAGGCGGAACATCATCTTCTTCATACCCTAGCATCGTCATCCAGCGCTTAGAATAGATAATTTCCTCAGTCTGAACATTCCTGTCCCATACCCCATCGCCTGAACCTTCTACGGCAAATTTCCAGAAAAAACTTTCTTCAACTTGTGCGAATTCTTTACGCTTACGCAGACTAATGTCCATGCGAGTAATAATAACACCAGTTTGTTCAGCCACTCCAACAGGCATTATCTTTATGCAGAACCAGATTTCCTGCTCTACATTGTCAAGATATTCCAGACTAAAACTCGGCAAACGTCCGTCTAGAACCGCACAGAGTCCGCAGCCAAATTCAGCACCAACTGCTGAATTAGCTGCACCGCAAGTTGGCAAAGACTGTGTGCCGACATCCGCGCCTAATTTTGGCATTACCAAATCAATGTTATTTCGTAAGCCAAAATGCCGCCAGGATTCATTGACTACCCGAATTACTCCATTACGATCCAGAATGGCCGCTTCGCCCTTAATAGCATCCAGTATCGACTGTATCGATAATTCAAATAACACGAGTACGCGCCCTCGACCGGAAATCACTAGAAATAATGCAGCCCCCAGACTGGTCCACAGCAGCCCTATAATCAAAGTATTCCAAGCAGTTAGGGGGCTATAGTTGTTTAGATAATTTTGGCTAGGAATAACCTCAAGCTTCCAGCTTAAACCAGTAGTAGTAGTAGTAGATGAATGATTAAATTTTCCGACTCCCCACGTTTTGTAGTTGGCAAAAAAACCTTGCACGTCATTTGAAAACAAAACCTGCTCGGCAACTGGTGCCGTATCATCAATAAATCGGTAGATCAGACCTTCTGTATCGAGCACTCGGAGTGACGAGGCAATGATATCTTTGACGCTAAATTCTGCAATCAAAAAACTTGCACGCGTATTCCTATAAAACGGTATAACCCCAACCAGCGTCGATTTCGGGCCGAAGGTAACACCCATTTCTCCGCTATCTCTTGCTTTATCAACTATCGCCGCTGGCAACAGATGATTTTCTAGCGGCAAAGAGGACTCAACAAAGTTGAGATGACGATCCACTTTATCTGGAGCCCAGGCCAAATAGTTTATCGCGGGATTATTTCTCAATAATGGCAAGCTAAAAATTTTAAACTCCTCCCTGCTAACGTCTCCCGATGCCAGGTAAAAACTTTCCAGGATTTGTAATATCTGTAAATGATTCGAAATCGATGCAGTGACTGCCGTGTTGATTTCGCTCGATTCTTTGTCCAAATCACGATTTATCTGTAAATCAATATTTTTTTCCTGATAAAGCACGCTAATTGCGGTTAGCAAAAGCATTAAAACTATTGGCACAAATACGATTAATCGCCGGCAGATCCACTGCGGATCTGCTCGCGGGATCCAAACCAACGCCAGCGGCGCAAAAATAAACACGCCAAACATATCACCCATCCACCAGATTTCCCAATTAGCCAAAAAATTTATCGGTAGCACCCGTCCTGTGACGACCAGTGTTGAGACTGACAGTGTCGAATTAAGTAACGTGCTTGATAACCCGCCATGAAATAGAAATAAAAATACCTTTTGTGGATCCTTAAGTGCATCGGGGAATACGACATAGCGTCTAATTAAATACACACCTAAAAAGGCTTGCAAGGTCGCCCCACAACTAATAACCAATACAGTCAGTGCTAAAACCGGACTTGTAAAAACAGAATCAGTCAGCTCCGGATTCAGACTATTAATCGACAATGCTCCCAGCATAATACCCGGCCAGACACGGTAGCCAAACACCAACATCCAAACCAACGCAATTCCGGCGGCTGGCCATATTGGCGTCGGATAGCCGATGGATGTCGTTAATAAATAGGCTAATGCTCCCGCAATAAAGTAGACCGCAGCCAACAACAGCGACTCGTAAGTCAGTAAAAATGAATATTTAACTCGCAATAATTTGTTATTTTTAAACATATTTACTTTTAAGCAACGAGCATGAAATAACGTGAACAATTTTGATTTAAAATAGGGGTCAGCCAGCCTGTGTGGGCGAATGAATTCGCCTCTACAGATGAGATCAAAGCTTACGAACCACTAGAAAAAATGCGCAGACAGTAGGCTAATTCTTACCAGAATAACATGACATATTGTAAGCATGTCCCTACATCTAAATGTCAGTTGATAAATGCCACGCTGTACAGTCAGTTTAAAAAAGATGTTTTCTACGACCCAATTTTCAAACTCAAGAATCAACCCGCCAATCGCTCCCGCCATTCGCCAATTTTGATCATCAACGCATCGATATTAATCGTCGTTAAATCCCGCTGCCTTAACAAACGCTTGCCCGCCACCCAGACATCGGTGACTTGCTGACGGCTGGCGGCATACACAATCTGCGACACCGGACAATACAAGGGTTGGGTTTCAAGCTCAGACAAATCAAGTGCAATCACGTCCGCAGCTTTACCGATGCTTAAGGAGCCGATTTCATGCTCCAAGCCTAAAGCTTTAGCGCCGTTGATGGTCGCCATGCGCAGCGCAGTCATGGCCGGAATGGCACTGGCGTCACCGGCAACGGCTTTACCTAGCAATGCCGCCGTACGCATTTCACCGAACATATCCAGATCATTATTGCTGGCAGCACCGTCAGTACCCAAAGCTACATTGATACCGACTGCGATACATTTGGCCACCGGGCAAAAGCCACTGGCCAATTTTAAATTGGATTCAGGGCAATGTACGATATGAGCGCCGGATTGTGCAAATAGCGTGATTTCATCATCGCTTAACTGGGTCATATGTACCGCAATCAAAGATGGGCTGAGAAGACCAAGTTCATGCAGTCTTTGCAAAGGCCGCATACCGGTTTTTTCTAATTCCTGTTCGATTTCGTGCAGGGTTTCGTGAACATGTATGTGGATAGGCAAACTCAGTTCATCAGCCAAGTTTTTAATTTTCTGCAAGGATTCATCCGACACCGTGTACGGCGCATGCGGCGCAAGCGGCGTGGAAATCAATGGGTGATGGCGCAGTTGTTCATGCAGTGCTAAGCCTTTTTCAATATAAGTATCACTATTTTCGGCCCAGGCTGTCGGAAAATCGATCACAATCAAGCCAATACAGGCACGTATGCCATGATGGTTGGCCTGCGCTGCGATGATTTCCGGAAAATAATACATATCATTAAAGCAGGTAGTTCCTCCCCGTAGCATCTCGGCTATCGCCAGATCGGTACCGTCTTTGACAAATGCCTCACTGTTCCAGCGTTGTTCCAGCGGCCAAATATGCTTGTTCAACCAGTCCATTAGTGGCAAATCATCGGCAATGCCGCGCATCAAACTCATTGCGGCATGGGTGTGACTGTTGATTAAGCCTGGCAGTAGCGCGTGATGCTCCAGATTTTCAGTGTTGATCCCCTGGTATTGTTGCAGGGCGTTCTCGGTAGGCAGTAAATCAACAATTCGGCCATTATTGATAACCAACGTATGGTGTTCCAAGGTTACGGATGAAGGTTCTACGGGTATAATCCAGCGGGCGTGGAGGAGCGTGTCGACAACTATCATTAAATATTCCTATGTTGGGGTACCAGATTATAACTTTTTACAACTATGCCTATGCAAAATAACAAAACTGTACACGCCCTGCAATGGACCGGCAGCGCCTTGAAAGTCCTGGATCAGCGTCTGTTGCCGGAAAAAATTATTTACGACGAATACCAGGATGCCATCGGCGTAACCGAAGCCATTACCACCATGCGGGTACGCGGTGCACCGGCAATTGGTATAGCCGCAGCCTACGGCGTGGCGCTGTCGGTGCAAAAATATTATGCTCAGTCCAGCCATTGGCGAGAAAAAGTAGACGCTGATATAGAATTATTGGCAAAATCCAGGCCTACGGCAGTCAACTTGTTTTGGGCTTTGGATCAGATGAAAGCAATGCTGGCTATGCCCTTAGATAATCCACCAGCGGCTATTTTAGCCGGTGCAGAAAAAATCCATAACGACGACATTACTGCCAATTACAAAATGGGTGAACTGGGCGCTGATATTCTATCCGGCGCTAAAAGCGTGATGACCCATTGTAACGCTGGCGCTTTGGCAACCGGCGGTTATGGCACGGCGCTGGGGGTTATTCGTAGTGTGTATAAAAGGCAAGCTATCAAGGTTTATGCAGGCGAAACCCGGCCTTGGCTGCAAGGCGCACGCTTAACGGTTTGGGAATTGGCGCAAGATGGCATTCCGTCGACTTTGATTGCCGATTCCGCCGCTGCTTGGCTGATGAAATTCGGGGCTTTAGATTGGATAGTCGTCGGCGCAGACCGCATCGCAGCGAATGGCGATGTGGCAAACAAAATAGGCACTTATGCACTGGCAGTTTTGGCTAGACAGCATGGCGTAAAGCTGATGGTGGTGGCACCGACCACGACCATAGACTGGGCTATCGACAGCGGCAACCAGATAGAGCTTGAACAACGCAGTCCGAATGAATTATTGCCGGCCTGTTATAACCATAAAGATTCGCTAGTCAGCGCCTGGAATCCGGTTTTCGACGTGACCCCGGCGAAACTGATTTCCGCGATAGTGACTGAACGTGGTGTAATACTAAATCCTGCTGAGCAAGATATAAGGAGTTTAAAAAATGCAATTTAATAAAAAAGGCAATAATCCGGTCTTAGCCATCGGCTTTTTGTTCAAGGGCGTAAAATTATTGACCCGCCCGGAATTACGAAAATTCATCATTATCCCCATATTAATAAACGTAGTGTTATACAGCGCGGCACTAACCTTAGGCTATTTTTATATTTCCGATTTGATAGCTCAATTTATACCCGGCTGGTTACATTGGCTGAGCTGGTTCTTATGGCCGTTATTTTTTATCAGTTTCTTTATCGCCGGTTTTTTTACCTTTACGGTATTGGCAAATATATTGGCAGCGCCTTTTTACGGACAATTATCGGCAAAAACGTTGGCTATAGTAAGTGACGAAATCCAGGAACAAGCCGAACAGCCATTGGCTAAAGTTCTGATTGCCGAATTAAGGCGTGTCGGCTATTTATCGAGTAGAGCCTTGCCGTTGCTGATCTTGTCCGTTATTCCGGGGGTTAATATCCTTGCACCTTTTTTATGGGCCTTATTCGGAGCCTGGGGCATAGCGTTGGAATATCTGGCTTATCCCTTGGAAAATCAGGGGGTGTTGTTTTCCGAGCAGAAAGATTTGGTCAATAGCGTAAGATTAGGTGCATTAAGTTTTGGTGGACTGACTGTGCTGGGCTTGACTGTTCCAGTGCTAAATATCATCGTCGCACCGGCTGCGGTGATCGGCGCGACGCTGTACGTCCACGAGATTGAGCAACAGTCAATCACCCCGCCCTGAAGGACGGAGCTTGTAAAAGCTAGGTTGACCAGACTAAGCGCTAACACAGTGCTACGATTACAATGGGTCGTTAAGACTTACCAGCGAATGCTTCCTTAGTTCGCTGCTCTAAAAGGATCGGATCACG
>CANNNV010000071.1 GCA_947506155.1 Methylococcaceae bacterium | reverse complement strand
GCAGGAATAACCGCCGGATAGGCGGGGCTAGTCTGTGAAGTGAATGGTGCAGTAATGCCGTCAGCAGCAGAAACCAGTGAGAAGTAGCGATACATACTCACTCCTAGTAAAATAGGAATCCCCTTCCTTTAGGTGGGGGAGGATGTCAAGTCGTTTGATGCCTGCACTGCTGTTAAAAAACCGGCTGAAGCCTCTTCTATCATATCCAGCACCCGTTCAAAACCGTAGACACCACCAAAATAGGGATCAGGCACCTGACGCTCATTAAGCTCTGGCGCATAATCCAGAAAATATTTTATTTTGGCTTTATATTGCTCAGGACAGGTGTTGAGCAAGATGGCATAGTTATCATCATCCATAGCCAGCAAAAAATCAAAATCCTCAAAATCTTCGTCCCTGACTTCACGCGCTCTTAAATTAGACAAATCAATGCCGCGCTGAAGAGCGGCCGCTTGCGAACGCAAGTCAGGTTCCTTGCCGATATGATACGCATGAGTGCCGGCTGAATCGATAGCAAAATGAGCATCCAGTCCCTGATCCTTGACCAACTTAGTAAACACACCTTCCGCCGTAGGTGACCGGCAGATATTGCCCATGCAGACGAAAAGTACTTTTATTTTTTCCATAGCCTTGTTTGATTAAATTTAAAAAACGCATAGTGTAACGCCTGAACTGAAAATAAGAATGCCTTATCGCTGCCTGCGTTTACGCCAAATATAAAAGCCGGCAGCCAGTAACAGTAAAGGTATGAACAGCAAAAACCCGAAACCGATCAGACCGACGCTAAACTGGCTTAAGTGCAGGTTTTTGTCAGTAGCAATTTTTGCCGGAATGTCGATAAATCGGTCATCATGTATCAGCCAATTGATCATTCTTAAACCCATATCCAGGTTACCGACGTTACCAAGATAGGCATTAGATAAAAAGTCGCCATCACCGACGACAACGATACGCTGCTGGACTTTGTTACCAAGATCACGGCTCAAGCCGTAAGCAAAAGCCAGCGGACCTTGTTTTTCGTCGCCATCCGCATCAAAAAGGATTTTTCCGGCTAAAGGGCCGGTTTCTGTCCAGGAATCTGTTGCGCTTTTGAGCAAAACCACCGGTTTAAAATCGGTTTCTTCGCTGATAGTTAGCGCCGAAGCTACCGGATAAACCGTTAGGGTCTTGAAACCCTGAGTAATCGGATGGACCAGATAGTCGCCGGCGAGTACGAAGCTGGGGTCGTTAATGCCGTAAAGCTTGGATTTACTGTCTACCAGAGTCCCCGGCAACTGGCGTAAGCCCAAAAGCTTTTGCAAGGCATCCAAATAGTGGTTACCGGGATCGGTTAACAGCAGCAGATTGCCACCTTGCTCGATATAACGCTTGATCAACTCGATCTCTCCTGCCAGCAAGGGCACGGCGGGGGCGGTAAGCACCAGTAACGCGGAGTTATCCGGGATAACCGCAATCGTCGCCAAATTGAGTGCTTGCGCTTTTATTTTACGACGGTTCAGTTCCTTGCCGAATTGGCCCAAATCAAAATTAGCGATGCCGTCAGGAGTTCGTTCACCATGCCCGGTTAAAAAAGTAACCCACCGTTCTTCGGCATTCGCCAGTTGCAATAAGGCATTGGTCAACGAAGACTCATCGATAAAGTTCAGTTTTTCACTACGCCCCTGATAATCCACTATAACCGCGCCGGTTGCGTCTATCGCCAATTCCCTGGTTTTTTCCGGCTGTGCCTCGGGGTCTATAAATACCAGCGCCAAGTCGATTTTATGCCGTTTATAGCGATTGACTAATTGTGCGATCTGGCTTCTTAGCGCCGGATCTTTTTTAATATAAGCAGTGAGTTGTATATGATCGGGGAGCGATGCCAACAGTTTTTTCGATGCTAACGACAGGCTGTTACTGCTGTTTCGAGTGATGTCTGCTTCTGCGCTATAGCCTGTGCTTAACCAGGCTGCTGTACCAAGCAGACACAATATAGCCAGGGTAATGAGTGTATTTTTCAGGCGAGTTTTCCGGTGCAGGCGATCCTTATCGAGACTGCGGAGACTGAGCACGGTGAACGTGGTGATAAACAACAGAAAATAACTGACATCGACCGAGTTAATCAAGCCGCTTTGGATATTCTGGAAATGTTTGAAGATGGACAGGTATTCAAACAAGGCGTTGCGCTGGTCATTAACGCCGGTTGACCAGTCTAAAATCCACAATAACAGCAAAAGCCCGAAAGTGCCCATCGCCGCAACAGTGGGGTGTCCGGCCACACAGGACATAAACAGTCCGGTTGCGGTAAAGGCGGAAACCAGCAACAGCAAGGCCAAGCTATTGGCAAATAATTTACCCAAATCCAATTCCGCGCCGAGCAGCAACGATAAGGGCATCAGAGTGACCAAGCCAATAATCAGCAACATCAGTCCGAGTATACCCAAATATTTACCCAGAATGATGTCGCTATTGGAAATCGGCGCCGAAAGCAGCAACGATAAAGTCTTGTTGCGGCGCTCGGCGCAGATCAAACGCATGGTTAATAAAGGCGTGACCAGCAATAAAATAATCCCGGCGTTGCCAAATAACGGCGGCACGATAATATCGGTCAATCCCGGCGCATCTTCAAGGCTGGCGAGTCTGGGCTGTAATGCGGTAAAGGCTTCAACCTGGGTTAAAAACAAAAACGCCAGGATGACTTGCAAAACTGCCAGAACAGTCCAGGCCATCGGCGATAAAAACAGGTTTTTGAATTCACGGGAGGCAATCGTGAAAATCATGATTTACCACACTCTTGCGTTAGGCTGATAAAAATATCTTCCATTGATCTTTTTACCGGCGTCAGTTCTTGTAGCCCCCAACCAGATGCAACAATGTATTCTGCAATTTGTTCCGTTGGGTTGGCGGTGACGCTGTGGTGAATCTTGATCCGGTTTTGTGACATGTTTTCAATAGAACTGATGCCGGGAATAGCCAGCAAACTGGAGTTGTCACAAGGCAATCGGGTGGTAACTTCCAGCGTGCCGGTATCCATTTGCAAGTTAAGTCCGGCGATAGTTTCATTCAGGATTAATTGCCCCTGATGGATAATTTGCACATGGGTACAAGATTCCTGAACTTCAGTCAGGATATGGGTAGACAAAATCACGCCGTGATCCTGACCGAGTTCTCGAATTAAGGCACGAATTTCCCTGATTTGAAGCGGATCAAGCCCCACTGTCGGCTCATCTAGCACAATGACCTCTGGATTATGCAAGATGGCCTGGGCAATCCCAACACGCTGCTGATAGCCCTTGGACAGATTGGCGATCAATCGATCAGAAACGTCAGTTAAGCCGCACCGCTGTTGTGCCTGCTTGATGGCTTTCGCTCGGAAACCTTGAGCGATACCATGCAAGCTAGCGCAATAAAGCAGAAATTCCTGCACGGTTAATTCTTTATATAGCGGAGGCGTATCGGGCAAATAGCCCAGACTCATTTTGGCGGCTTTGGCTTGGTTCAAAAGATCGTAACCATTAATCTTGATTTTTCCAGCACTGGGTGCGAGGTTGCCGCACAGCATCTGCATGGTAGTGGTTTTACCCGCCCCATTTTTACCTAAAAAACCGAGTACTTCGCCTTTTGCTAGGGTGAAGCTGACATCATTAACAGCACAATATTTACCGTAATAACGGCTAAGATGCTCGGCTTCGATAAGATCCATCATGTAGAGTTTAAAGTTGCTTCAGTAACTGCTGTATTTCAGCTTGAATTTTTTTACGGAAAAACAGAAATTTCCATCGAGTGCCACCGCAGTGCTTCCAGAGTATCGCGGAACGTATCCCTGCCAGCAAACAGGCGCGTATTTTATTGACAATATCGGGCCTGGATAAATATTCTTGCTCACCATTGACCATGACTCTTGGCTGCAAGGTACTGATGGTGGTGTGATAAATGTCACCTAAATTAGCCAGTACATTTTCGTGTAACAAACCAAAATGATCGACTTGTGCCTGGGCGCGATCAATGCCGGAGAAAATGGTTTTCAGCATATTCGGTTGTTTGGCGAGTTGATTTTCCAGAAACACCAGGGAGGCGGCATAGCGTGCCTGTTCTGGATTGCTGATTTTAAAGCCGGTCATTTGATCGTTAAGCTGCGCTATACCTAGTTTAAGTCCTGACAAGCCGCCATAGACCTGTGCTACACCCTGCTCATCGCTGATAAACAGACTGCCGATGCTGGCTTCAAAGGCATTTGAGTCGATGGTGCCGGTGGTTGCTAGTTGTTGAACTAATGCCACCGCCTGGGCAACGCCAGCGAGAGCAAGAGTTTGGTTAGTGATAGTATTTGACGGCATAATTATTTTAGATTTCCTATAATGTCTTTGGCCCAACGAATGCTTTTAATGTAGGCATTTCCAATCAGAGATGGCTCATAACTAATCACGCACTTAAGCGCTGCACCGCCCTGTCCCTGTTTGTGCAATATTGCACAAACAATATCATCGGCTAAGCGCTTCATTTAAGGCATTATAACAAGCAAATAACTTTGTAGGGGGGGATTTATGGGCAGGAACTTGAATGAATAGACGTGCGGCAGGATGATCTCTGCCTGTCTTTTTTTGGGGATGAAATAAACTGAGCGAGGGTGGGGGCTAAAACAAAAGCCTTTTAATCCGCCTTAACAGGCTTTTTTGCTCATGTTGAAGCTTAATTTGACCAAGATTTCTGGCTAGCTGTTTTAGATCATGGGCAATTTTTGTACTAGCCGATGATTCACAAAGCGGCACACCCAGGTTCGACGCACTGGCTACGTGTTCAAAATCATTGGCTATGGTATAAACCTGGTCATGCTTAACAATGTTTTTTAAATCCTCTATGCGCAAGCTGTTTTTGGGATCATAGCGATTAACCACAATGGCTATTTTATCCAGCGGAATATCCAGATCCTTGTTTAATATCTGGATTAATCTTCGTCCATCCCTGAATTGAACCAGACTCTGCTGCAGCACCAGCGTAATCTGATCCGCCTGTTCCATAATCATGCTGGATACCGGGTCTATCAATCGTGGCAAATCAACGACTATCTGACTGTAATTAATCTGCAGCAATTCCAGCAACTTTTTTAAATGAGCGACATTAATCTCTCCAGGCAACAAAATATCCGAAGGCGAAGGCAAGAGCAGGCTCAAATTCTCGTTATATTTTGACATATAAGCCTCCAAGGAAATTGAATCCAAATCATTGATGACATTAAGTGCTTCGGTAAGCGGATATTTGGGAATCTTGTCAAAATTCAGACCCAGTGAGCCAAACTGCAAATCGAGATCGACCAGCGCCACGCGTAAGCCGCACTCCTGGGCTAAAACATAGGCCACGTTACTGGCTATAAAACTCGCGCCGCTACCGCCTTTGGCATTAATAATGGCATTTAGCCGTTTAACATTGTTCTTATTATAAGCATGGGTGATATTTTTTTTAATGTTGCAGAAAACCCCGTCCAGTTTGTGTTCATAATCTTTAACATCGATAAAGTCTTTCACCCCGGCCCGAATCGCAAGGCTTAATAAGTCTACATTTTTCTGATCGCCGATAATGATCACCGACGCTTTTTTGTCATCCACATTATTCAGAAATTGCAGTTCTTTTAGGCCATCAGCCGACAGATTGATAATGACGATGCTGTGTTCATCCTGAGTGTGTTTAGCGATCAAATCTATCAGGGTTTTGCTACAGAACAGCTGGCTTTTAATATCGCCTGAGTAGGAAAGAATAGACTGCTGTTTTTCAAGACTAAGCTCATCAGCGCCGATTAATATTAGATTGATTTTATTTTCTGGCATGTTGTTTTTGTTTGGAGACGAATGTTAGCGATTACAGAGTTATAGATCAAAATTTACAATTCGTGGCTGCTGCCGGAGCTGGCGGATAGGTGGGGACAGCGCCTAGGCTTTCAGAATACAAGGTAGTCGTAAATGCAATCGTCGCTGGAGAAAACGTCAATGGCCCTCCCCAAAGAGGAATAAGTAAAGTGTGTTTATAACCGGTTTCGGCGCTTACATCTATGCTGACTTGGACAAAGGCCGGGTTAGCCGACGCATCAGAATAGTTTACAACCACCATTGCAGGTGTTAAGTTAGCAATAATTGGACTGGTTCCTAATGTGCCACCAATAACATCAAAAATAGCAACTTGGGCTGGAATAGGACTTCCAACGGGACAAACAACCGCCATACGCGCAGCTCGGCGGGTTGCCTCGGTTAAAGCATTCCAGACAAATAATGCCCTGCTGAACTCTATGACCGCAAACAGCATAGCGAAGAACAGCAAGGCAATCATTGCAAACTCTACGATTTCAGCGCCTTTTTGTTTATGTTTATTGATCATTGGGTGAACCTCATTACGCTGCTGGCTCTCAATTCCATAGGATCACCAGGTAAATGTAGGAACCCTACGACGGCGTTAGGCAATATCCAGTCTGCCGGGTAGGTTGCTGATACTGTGACATGACTATTGATGGAAGTCGCCTTAGGAACAGACATTTTAGTATTACAATCTCGCACGATTTCTGTACCCTTGCCTTCAATATCTCCACAACAAACCAGATTTTTAACTTGAGCATCGGTTAAGGCAATCGTTTTATTGACCGAGACATCAGACAAATAACGCGCCGCAACTTGTACCGATTTAGTCACGGCGTTCAGCCGATAAAACATAGTGCCTAATTCAGACACCATAAATATCAGCAATAGTAGCAGCGGTAATAACATCGCAAACTCTACGGTAGATGTGCCTTTTTGTTTGATGATGTTCATGAGTCGCCACTCGCTGAGCTTTTAAATAATACGACTTTATAAGGGCCGTTTAATACTGCATTTGTAGGAGAAAATGCGCCACCCACCTCACAGGAACCAAGAAACATAGCATCAACATAATAGTCCGAATTCGCCACATGTTGGGTTAAAAACATACACGCGGTTCCAACTTGGGGTAATGAGCTGCTACCAGGTTTAAACATCTCTGTACAATTACCAAATGGCACTGCGATTACCCTTTTGTTATTTCCGCCTGCGGCTTTGTAATCTGTATAAGGTTGAGAAGTTCTATAGTATGTATAGGGTGGTTTGTTGCTGGTGAGGTCACTTATCTTTCTTATTGCTTTGTTTGCTGGTGGCACCACAGTGTAATTAGCTGTATAAAATTCATTAGTAAGATAATTATCATGGTTGGTATCCATAGTATCAATTCTGTAATTAATTCCAGACCTAACACCTCCTTCACTCTCCCCTGGTTTGCTGTCAAGAGGCAAATTGTTATTCAATGGACAGGCATTTACTGTAGTCCCTTTTAATGCGTCTCTAATCTCTGATGCCCCTCCTCCGTTGCCATTAAAGTCCAGTAGACCAAAATTTCCAGCGGTAAGACCGCCAACTTTATTCTGAGCTTGAGTTAAAGCATACATTGTGTTCATGTTATAGCCATAACAATTACCATCACTACAATCTTTATCTACGGGTATAGCCGCACACAGTACAAAAGGCATCAATTCACAGTTGTTCCCGCATGCACCCGCCGTAGCAATGGCTGGAACGGCTATATCACCACTAAACTCATCCATAATCCTTATTAACACAGGCGTTACATTCAGCATATTCGTTGATGTGACTCTAACAAACGCAAAGGCATCGGTTGCTGGATCAAAAGAGTTTTTATCCCAAGGGTTCAAGGTTTTGGAATATTCAAAGGCCAGAGTTCCCGCTTGCAAGCCATTCAATTCACCATTTCCTGGAGTTAAACAACCTGAATTAGTTGTGCCTATGAAGCAATTAAACGTAGCTCTTCCAGCAGCTGTTGCCCTCGTTTCTTTTGCACTGTCTTTTCCGACATCCCCATTAATCGCTATCGCCGCGCTCAAAGCGGTAGCATCAAGCGCATTTTGCAAGCGGGTTTTATTGACAAAGACATGCCCAAAATCCAAGGCTAAACCCATAATGAGTAACAGCACTGGCAAGGCCATAACCACCAATACCGTTACTACGCCCCTCTGGTTTTTTGAATAATTTGTTTTCATCATTCTGCTCCTGTTACCCAAACTCTAATTTCTGCGACCCTTTCCGGGTCGGGGTTCTTTTTTACCTATCCGGGGTGTCGCCTATCCGGGGGTGTCGCTACGCTCAACCCTCGGCTAATGGCTTTAACCCCTCTGGGGTTGCAAATGCTTATGCCCGATTTTAATTCTATTCCTGCATCCGGGGTGTCGCCTATCCGGGGGTATCGCTGCGCGCAACGCCCCGATATTATAAAAAAGGCACAACCCTAACCGGGGTTGCAAATGCTTATACCGGATTTATCTGTCCGATTCGCCGGTATCGCTACGCTCAACCCTCGGCTAATGGCTTTAACCCCTCCGGGGTTGCAAATTCTTACACCGGATCGGATTTACTATAAAAAATTATAAAAAACAAACACCCCGACCCTGGAGGGGTCGAAGAAGAAATCCCGTTACAAATATTCCGGGTTATAATCAACAGCCGATTTTTCCAACAGCACTACCAATTCCTCCTTGAACGATTTCACTCGATGATGCTGTTCCTGATTGGCGATATATTTCGCCACCCTCTCCAACGCCGATGCACTAACGGTAAAAGCCGCATAACCTTGTTGCCAGGCAAATTGCTTTTCCCCGATGGTGTTATGAATCCACAACGAAGAAGCTTTCTTCAACTCCCGCATCAAATCCGCCAGGTTATGTGTAGCTTTTAAAGACACCAGCAAATGGACATGATCATCGATTCCACCTATGCGTTTTGAAAATCCGCCTAGCGTGTGAATAATTCCGCCAAGATAATCGTAAAGCCTAGACCGCCATTTTTCATCTAGGCTGGCTACACGGTTTTTGGTTGCAAAGACGATATGGTAATGCAGGCTTAGATAGGTGGATGCCATGATGAACCTCGTTTGGTCTAATGCTCTGGTTATTTACCAACATTCATATCAAACTCAGCCCCGTCTTTGGCTTTTTCCAGCGGCTCCGAAGCGGGCACTCGGTAGGCTTTGATAACGCCCTGGGCTTTTTGCCCGTCCATACCCAGAACGGGCTTATCATTTTGCCCATGTTCTGGATACAAGGTCTGATTTTTAACCATGTTTCTGGTCGAATTACCAAAATCTCGCTCGACCACCACCGGATGTGAATTCCACTCGGGACAGCCGGCCAGTAAGGTTAATAACAAGATGCCTACTAACTGTGCGACCTTATTTCTCTTTAATGTTTGCATTAGTGAACTCCTGGCATTAATTGCTGGCCGTACTCGCCGTCAAGACCGCCCTTGTTACCCGCTTGATTGCTGACCCAGCGGTTTCTGGCTTTTCTCGATTCGGTTCTGCCTAGTACATAAAAATCGACATCATCCGGTGGCACAAAACTGTCAGTCGGCAATTGCGCGTTCTGCGCCAGCACCGGCTTGGCCAAACGTGGGGTGACAAAAATCACCAGTTCGGTTTGCTGATTCAAAAATTTTGAACTACGGAACAAGGCGCCCAAGCCCGGTATATCGCCCAAACCCGGAAATTTGTTCACGTTCTCGCGCAATTTATCGCTGATCAGTCCGGCGATACTCATGGTTTGACCATCCGCCAATTCCAGCGTACTGCTGGCTTCGCGTTTAGTCAGTGATGGTATTGAAAACTGGGTGCTGGTATTGCTGATGCTCGCCGACACAGCGGCATCTTCCGAAAGCTCGCTGACGCTGACATTCATGTTCAGGTTAATGCGCCCGGAATCCAGCACCACCGGGACAAACTTCAGGCCGATACCAAATTCCTTGAAGACTATGGAAATTGTGCCTAATCCAGTTTGCACAGGAATCGGGAACTCGCCACCGGAAATAAAAGTTGCCGGCTGCCCGGACAGGGTCGTCAAGGTCGGTTGAGCCAGAATTTTCGCCAATTGCTGGTCATTCGCCGCATCGATGGTCAGATTGAAAATAGCGGTGCCGCTGATTGCCTGTAAAAACAACGCGCCGGCATCAAAACTATGCTGGTTAAGTATTCCGCCTATACTGGTGGGATTTATACTACCGCCTCCATTAACCGCGCCGACCGAAAAAGAATTTGAGGTGGATAAGGCGCCAAATTTAATATTCAACCCCTTGATCAGCTTTCTATCGATCTCGGCGACTTTTACATCCAGCATCACCTGCTGGGCGCCGCCGACACTCATCAAATTGATCACCGATGGCCTGGCGCCTCTACTGGGATCAACTCTGGGTTGGGCGCTACTGGTTGAGACATTGATGTTGCCGGTGCCAGAACCTCCTCCGCTACTGCCAGCGCCAAGAGCTGTCGAAGCTCCTAAAAAACTGCCCGCCACATCAACCGCCGCCTGCATATTGGCCAGGGTGCTGACTTCGCCGCTGAGTACGATGTTTTTCATCGAGGACCTAACCGCTATGGCTTCATGAGGCAATAACTCGTTCAACTTGGCTTTCAATAAATCCAGGTCATGGGTCACCTCAACGTCCAGAACGCGAATCAGTTTATGATTATCGCCCCATAAAAATAAATTGGTGGTGCCCAGCGATTTTCCCCGGATTAACACCTGCGTTGGCGGAATAACACTGATGTCGGCAATATTTTCATCTTCCGGTTTGGCATTGCCCGGATTATTGTCCGCAATTGCCGGATTGCCTTGCGATATTTCCACCACCGCCCTGTCCACGGTAATCAATACGGATTTATTTAACGGAACCTGTTTTCTGACTGATTTAACATCCGCGCTGGTCATTGCGGCAACCGACGGTTGCGCTATGGCCAAGGCGATAATTAAAAAAATACCGCTTAGCTTGTTATAAGTTTTAGACATGAGGATTGCTCGCATTAAGTTATTCGCTCCTACACATATCCGGCTCATCACCAGGACACAACCTTACGCACCGATTTTTTGGCCATTATTCTTTCAACCGGCTGAATTTTAACGTCTTCTTTAACAATAATCGCATCCACCTCGTTATCCAGTGGATTTCTTAAGGTCAGCTGTATTTTATCTTCCTGGGCCTGAGACATAATTTCAGCCTGCTCTGGTGTCAATTCCAATGTCACCGCGCGGACGATGGCTGGTTTTTCTTTTTCCTGGGAGGCTTCCTGATCCACTGCCAGCACTTTGATATTTTGCAACAGCGTGACCGTGCTGGCCTGATGGTCAGTCCTTTCCTTTTTTGTCGAGATAATATCAACCTTGTTTCCAGGTAAAATAAAACCCGCCACGCCGACGACATCATCGACGCGAACGGACATGGCGCGTGAGCCTTTGGTAATCAACGCCGACAGCGTGCTGCCGCCCAAATATTCGGAAATTCTTTTTTCGGTGATGATTTCGTCAGGGTAGAATTTGTTCATCGAAACCCTACCGACCACCTGATTTTTTGCCGAATAAGCGCCTTGCGGTGGCGTACTTCCCGACCACGGTATCAGTTTAACCTGAGATTCTTCCAGCTTGACGCCAAAGGGTATTTCAACCGCCGCAACCACCACAGAAAGCACAGTATCGGGCAAGACCCTCGCCTGCACCCAACGGTTAGCAACCCAGGCGGCCAAAAAAGCCAGGATCAAGGCAATACTCAGCATAATAATAAATCGCTTGTTCATTTAGTCACCTTTCCTTATATCAATAAAATAAGTTGCCCAGGCCAGTTTGATAATCTCTTGACTGATTCCGGGTTTATTTTTAAATGCCGCGATGTCGAGTCCCAAACCAAGCAGATCGCGGGGTTGGCACGGCAAAAAAGGCCGACCAGTTTGTTCGTAGAAAGTAAAAACTAAATCCAGTACGCCGTCCTCCAGTATTATTTGGTATTCCCGGCAAACGTTTGCCCAGATCTGCGTAAACGATTGTTTGGTAATGGCGGTAAACCGGATTTTGTAACCTAAACGCCTCAAGAAAGCTTCGTCGGCCAGGTCTAGCGGATGCAAATTGGTGGAAAAAATCAGCACCGTATCAAACGGCACCGGAAAATGCTGGCCGGTGCCTACGGTCAAATAATCGACATGCTCTTCCATCGGCACGATCCAGCGGTTCAACAACTCAACGGCAGGCATACGCTGCCGCCCCATATCGTCAACAATATAAATGCCGTTATTGGCTTTGAGTTGAATAGGTGCTTGGTTTAACCGGGTGACCGGATCGTAATGCAGTTCGAGCCGATTCATAGTCAGCTCGCCGCCGCTGATTGCCACCGGACGTTCGCATAAAATCAGCCGTTGGTCGGTGCGGGTAGTAAAGTGATAATCGGCTTTCTCGCTGACCCCATAAACAGGAACATGAATTAACGGATCAAAAAACTGGATGATTTCCCGGCCTACCGCAATAGCGTAAGGTAGCTGTATCGGCTCGCCCAGACAGCGCGATAAATGTTTGCAAATAAAAGTTTTACCGGTGCCCGCCGGGCCGTAAATCATAATTGCCCGCCCGGAATGCAGAGCAGGCCCCAGTTGATCGACTAAACAGTCATCAATCACCACATCGGCCAACGCTGCGTTTAACTGCTCCTTGCTAACCGAGCACTTAAACACCGATTGCGCCAGCACCAGTTGCCGGTAATGCTCGATAGTAATCGGCGCACGACCTATGTAGCCGCTGCGCAAATAGGCGTTTTTCGCCAAGGCTCGGCCCAAATCGGTTAACTGATAACGTACGCCGACGCTCTGATCGGAGGCGGCCAGTATCTCGATCCGCGCATCTTTACGCAACAAACCCAGCAACCCGTCGATCACGGTGCCGGTCAAGGCCATACGCTCGGCCAGTTGCTGCATATCCAGCGCGCCGCCGTCGTAAAAATGTTTCAGCGTTAAATCCAGCAACAGCTCGGTGTCTAGGGCTGTTTCCGCCAGAGTTCGGGGTTGTTTGAGCAGTTCTAAAAGTGACATAAATTCGTCCAAAATACCTGCATATCGTAGGTTTCATAACTGCAATCAAGTCCTGTAATCATTGTTATTGTCCTTATGGTGTCCTAGTTCAACAACCAATTATCTGTCGTATTTCTGCGACCCCGCTGGGGTCGTGGTTCTTTTTACCCATTATCCGGGGGTGTCGCCTATCCGGGGGTGTCGCTGCGCTCAACCCTCGGCTAATGGCTGACAACCCTCCGGGTTAGTACATAGGCTTTTGCCAATAAAGGCAGCGCCTGGCTCAGGCTTTATCACTTGCGATTCTATAACTCGCAATAAATAATCCACCAACTTCACGCGTTTATGCGTGAGCACTGGAACCCCAACGGGGTTTAAGCCATTAGCCTGGGGTTGAGCGTAGCGACACCCCAGGACACCCCAGGTACGGATAAATGTCACCGACCCCGGAGGGGGTCGCAGATGTATGATTTTATTGCCTCCACATATTCAGTAGGTAGCCTCATGTCCAGAAGATTAAAGTCTAGGGTGAAAAAAGAAGGGTAGATTACATAGCAAGTCGCCAGCGCAATGGCGGGGGCCAGCGGCATCCTGCGGCCTGCGGCTTCTGAGCGGTCCGGTTTTTGGTAAGCCCAGACCCCAGAAAATAAGCCGTAGAGCAGCGCCAGATAGCGGCGCAGCAATTTGAACAAATCGCCCTGCACGGTAATAAATATCACCGCCATGACAAACATCAGCAGATAGCCGTAAAAAACCACATCCAGCACCTGGCTTGGGCCGACCACGCTGCCTATCGCCGCCATCAACTTGGTATCGCCGGCGCCCATGCTGCCGAACACATAGCCTGGCAACATCAGCAACAAGCCTACAGCCAGACCTGCGCCGCTGGCGGTCAAGCCCAGGCCTTCGATGGAAAAAAAATTCCAGCCGAAACCGGTAGCCATTAACGACAAGGATAATTTATTGGGGATTTTGTGGGTCGTGGCATCAAACACCGAGGCCAGAAACAGGGTAAGAATAAGCAGAGAGTTAATCAGCAGCATAAGTCAAGTTGAATGTGCGTGGCTTATGCCGTTAAAAAAGCCTGCGCCTTAAGGAAGGCAGCAGGCTGTGGTTTTAGTTTTTTAAGCTGCTGGAGCTGTGGTTAACAGAAGTGATATACGAGCTATACCAGCATTAAGGGCTGTTTGTAACGCACCCCAAAAAACAGCCGTTATAATTGCACACAAAATAGCCGCAACCATCACCCATTCCACGGTTTCAGCGCCTTGTTCATCGGCTAAAAACGCATTGATATGTTTTCTTAAGTTTTTCATGATTATTCTCCACTGTTAATAAAAGTATTGACGCTTTAGGTGATTTCCAAAGAAAATATTACCCTTTTAGAGTAAACTTTCAGCTTCCCATATCACTCCTACCATCATGACCATGGCATCCACTCAAAAACCAGCTCTCTTACCCTTAAACGCATCACAAATCGAAGATTTAAAATTGGCG